>NZ_JBHFJH010000032.1:0-305527 GCF_057334655.1 Paenibacillus sp. AGC31 | reverse complement strand
TTCACCAAAGCTCTCACAGCGACCTTTGCTGGACAGGAATCGTCCTTGAGACAACATGATATATTTGTTCGGGTGGACCGACACATTCACCCCGCCTGCGACCGCAACCTGACACTCATTCTGTCTTAAACTCTGGCACGCCAGATGAATGGAAGTCAGCGAAGATGAACACATTGTATCCACCGCCAGACTCGGTCCGCGGAAATTACAGAAATACGACACCCGGTTGGCGATGGACGCCGGATTACCGGAGAGCGCAATTGAGGACTTGGCCCCGTACAGTTGGTATTCTTCGTACATCACACCCACGTACACACCCACGATGTCGGTAGCCAAACGCTCCCGCGTATACCCCGCATCCTCAATCGTCTCGTACACACACTGCATGAACAATCGTTCCTGCGGATCCATCATCTCAGCTTCCCGAGGAGAAATCTGGAAGAACAACGGATCGAATTCGTCCACACCGTCCAGAAATCCGCCCCAGCGTCCATAGGTCTTGCCCGGTGTGCCCGGTGCTGAATCATATACCTGCTCCTGGTCCCAGCGTTCAGATGGAATCTCGGTAATGCTGTCCGTTCCACTGCGCAGATTCTCCCAAAACTCATGAATGTTCCGCGCTCCCGGGTACCTTCCCGCCACACCAATAATGGCGATATCCTGCTGCGTATCGACAGGTGTGTCCTGTCTGGAGACATTAGTCTGTGATTCATTCATCCGTGGTGCAGTCGTTTGAGTCTGTCCAAAAGTTAGATAGGGCGATCTGGTCTCTCCAGGGATGGATAAGACAGATTGCACTGAGGTTTGCTGTACTTTGACATGCTTGGCTTCCAAAGGTATGGATGCTGCATCTGAAGTTGTGTCGGGATCTCCCTCCCTTAGCAACCTGTCCAGTTTTTCGCCTTGCTCCTGTAGAAAGTAACTGCTCAAATCCCCGATCGTCTGGTATTCAAAAAATAATGTTTTGGGCAGTGGTCCAAATAAACTTTCCAGTTTGTTTGTCATCTGCATGATCAGGATTGAATCGATTCCATACTGCTCCAGAGGTGCATTCGCTCGAACGCGAGACTCGGGCAGTCCAATAACTTCGGCAAGAGTTTGGATCAAAAATTGAACCGTTCGTTTGGGTTTGTCAGCTGCCTGTGATCGGTTTGATTCCCCCACAGGAGAATTTATTTCTTTCATCGTTTCCAGTCTTTCGCTCTCACCATTGAAAGCCAGGAATCCCTGTTGGTTTTTGGAATGTAGAAGCCTCCTGATCCGGGTCATATCACCCGACAAAACAGCAATCTGTCCAGCTTCTGTTGCCAAAGCCCGATAGAAGGCCTGTATGCCGCTTGACGTTTCCATTCCCGCCAAACCGTAACGATGGAACATCCTTTGCTGAACGGTTTCAGGTATCGTCATACCCCCTTCAGTCCACAGCGGCCAGTTTATGGACAAGGTCCGCCCGTACCGCTCACCCTTCTGCACTCGCTGGTGCCGTTCAGATGCAAAAGAATCCATAAAAGCGTTGGCTGCCGCATAGTCGGCTTGTCCAGGGTTGCCAAACATCGCGGCAACAGCCGAACAAACGATGAACAGATCCAGTTTCTCCTCCCGAGTGGCTTCGTCCAAATGAACAATACCGGACACCTTCGGTGCAAAAACGTTGCGAAAATCGTCCTCTCTTTTAGCAAAAATGGGGTCATCCTGTATAATTCCTGCACAATGAATGATCCCGTTCAACTTACCAAACTCCATCTTGAATGAACTCACTAATTCTTGCACGGTCTGTCGATCCGAAATATCCCCTTGTCTGTAAAGAAGGTTTATTCCTTTCTCACGTAAAGCATCCAATGGCTTCCCAATGGTTGACAAGGATGCTCTCCCTACAGCAACAATGGTGCAGGAGGGTGCATGAAGCGCTATTTCTTCAGCCATGATAATCCCGAGAGCACCTGCTCCCCCGGTAATAACGTAGACCCCTTCGGGTTTCCATGGGATGTCGAATGCACTTTCAAATGGATCATATTCAATCATTTTCCAGTCCTGAACATGACGAAGCCCAATACCTGATTGCCCTGGTGTACTCTTATAACGGATTAAACCATGCTCTGGGTAGTCCCGATTATCTACGAGCATGTTTGCCAGCATCTCCGATTCCGTTTCATTCAAAATCTCAATAACCTGACCATGAAAGAATGGATTCTCCAGTTCGGCCGTTCTTAACATAGCGGCAATTCCGCGATACAACGACAACTCGCCAGGAATGACAATTTGCAGCCATTTTTCATCGTTAACATGGGGCACTGCCTGCATCAGAAGAAGCCGGATCTCTTCAAGCACCTGCAAAGCGCCGTTGGTAAATAATTTGTCCCAAGACTGGTTGAAATCCGTTGACGGAATACGTACACTTTGAATGGAAAATCGCTGTAAATATTTCTCGATTCCTGGATAACTGTGATTGCTATCTTCGAATAAAAGCACCACATGATTGTCCACGGTTAAGGTCTCATTCCCGGAAACACCTCCGGCAAATGTGTCAACAGGTGCCACTCTCCAATAGGGTTCAGCCAGCAAAGTCCCTTCATCCCCATGCTGCTCTACCTGTCTAGAAAGCTCGCGGAACGTCAGCCCCTTGATTCGAAGGACAAGCTGTTCCTTATCGTCATATCCATCAATATCAACCTTTTTCGTTTCAACTAGAGCGTCATTCGGAGTACAGACGCGAACATGCGACCACATTAATGATGCACTGTTTCCCCGTATCTCCACTTGCTCCATGGCAAACGGAACCGGTGTTGTAACAGGTGGACCTCCTGCTGCCACCAACAGAAGTCCAATGGATGCCTGTAGGACACTATCTGTAAGACCAGGGTGAAGCTGACCTCCGCCATATTCATGGGAAAACTCTCCTGCAAGGCTCAGTTTGGCAAGCGCCTGATTGGTCCCGATGTACAACTCTTCAATTCCCTGATAATAATCCCCGTATTGCAGATCCATTTGTTTAAACTGGTTGTAACAACCTTCTCTTGTATAAAACCCTTCGGTGCATTGGGCTCTGATCTGTGTCAGATCTGTCTGTCCAACTTCCTGCGGCTCCATCATTGCCGCTTGCCCAAGACAGTGAACAACAGTCTCTTCCGCACCTTGGCTCTGTATCCGAAACTCGATTGCTCCCCGTTCAAGCGGATGAAGCAAGACGTCAACCTGAACAGGCTCTTTGTTCACCTGTAGTGGTCCATACCAGCCGATATGGCTCAGACTTATCCATGTCTGTTCTAGATCATCATGCGTATGAGCCATTTCCACTGCAGCACGAGCCATCTCCAGATAGGCTGCACCCGGAAATACACTTTCCCCTTGCACAATATGATCCTTCAGGAAAAGCTCTTCGCCATCAAAGGTGGAACTGAATTGGAGGGCAGCCCAATTCGAAGTATTACGATGCAGCAAAGGATGAAGCAACTGGTTTGAGTCCTCTATGCTCTGGTTAGCATGTTGTTGGATCGTATGATCATTTGTTGGTGGGTGACCAGCATCAATCCAGTACTTATCCTTGGCAAACGGATACACGGGCAGTGAGATTCGTCCTGCGGGCGCATGCTTAAACAACAATTCAAAATCAAGATGATATCCCTGCATATATAAGCTTGCTGCTGCTGCTAATTTTTCCGTAAATTCAGCCGAATTCGGTGATTCCGAACAATGCTGCAAACATTCATTTCCATAACGCATTAATGAAGACTGCGGGCGAAGTGTATGTGACAGTTCCACCACCTGAACTTCTGCTGCGGCTCCCTTTTCAAGCCACTTCTCCAATATTCTGATCAACTCTTGCTCATTACGGACAACACAGCTCAATCGGGAGTTCAGATGTTTTCGTCCCATGAGCAATGTATAACTCATATCCCAGCAGCTCACATCGGATTGTTCTTTGCAGAAGCTAACCAGTTGCTTGACTTGAACTTCCAATTGTTCCTGTGACTGAGCCGATAAAACAATCAGGTTCCCGGGACGATTGACCTTCTGACTTCCCATAACAGGTGCTTGTTCAATGACCATATGCGCATTCGTTCCACTGAAGCCAAAAGCGCTGATTGCGGCCATCCTTTTAACACCTGGCGGTGTGATCCAATCGATTGTCTCTGTATTGATGTAAAAAGGACTGCTTGCAAACGGAATGTGTTCGTTGCCTTCCTGAAAATGAAGGGAAGCTGGAATTTTTGCATGTTTTAAGGAAAGTAAAATTTTGATCAGTCCAGCCACACCGGCAGCGGCCGCAGCATGTCCAATATTCGTTTTGATTGAACCAAGGGCACAGTAATTTTCCTCTTCGGTGTACGACCGGAACGCTTTCACAAGCGCACTGTATTCAATGGGATCTCCCAATTTAGTTCCCGTTCCATGGGCTTCAACCAGTTGGATATTTCCAGGATGGATGTCAAAACGATTGTAGACCTCACTCATGAGCTGCTCCTGAGACTTCGCACTCGGCGCGGTGAGCCCGTTCGAGGCTCCATCCTGGTTAATGGCTGTACCGCGAATAACCCCATGGATGTTGTCCCTGTCACGCAAAGCGTCACTTAAACGCTTCAGCACTACAACTCCTGCACCTTCTCCAGGCACAAATCCGTCTGCCCGCTGGTCGAAAGTATGACATTTTCCTGTCGTTGAGAGCATGCCGGCCCGGTTGGATGCAATGAAAAAACCTGGGGTGGACTGTATAAAGACTCCTCCGGCAAGCGCCATTTCCGTCTCTCCAGACCATAATCCCTGACAAGCCAGATGAACTGATACGAGTGAGCTTGAACATGCCGTATCCACTGCAATAGCAGGGCCCTGCAAATTCAGATAATATGCAATTCGAGCAGGAATGACTGAACCCGAGTTGCCCCAGAATGCCTGCGGAACAGGATTCGGTCCAAGCAGTGTCCGGTAATCAAGCTCATTAAATCCCGCGTATACACCACACTTCAGCCCGGCAACTGCCTGCCCTGCATATCCAGCATCCTCCAGCGCCTTCCAACATTCCTCAAGAAAAATTCGCTGATGCGGGTCCATATGAGCAGCTTCCGTACCTGAAATGTTAAAAAATTGAGGATCAAATTCATCTATGTTTTCCAAAAATCCACCATGGCTGCAATAGGAGGTATCCTTTTCAAAATAAGATGATAGATCCCAACGCGTAACTCTCTCGACCAGATCCTTTCCTGTGACTAAATTCCCCCATAAGGAATGAATATCATCTGACTGCGGAAATCGCCCGCTCATCCCAACAATAGCGATATCTCCCCGCTCCACCTTTAAAGGACTATAAGACTCTGGGAACACAAAATGCTGGTCATGATTGTGTTCGGATGAACCTTCTGTTTTGTATGCATGCGGGGCAGCAGCTTCAGAGCTCAACTCCACCGGATCTACAGATTTGGAAGTCTTTTCGATGGTTTGCACAAGGCCGTCCCTATACTTTTCAACGATATGGTTGGATAACAACTCAATGGAGCTATAATCAAACAGGCTGGAGACCTGCAAAGATATGGATAACGCCTCGTTGATCGACTGAATAAGCCGTACGCCTGTAATGGAGTCCACACCATATTCGGAGAAGGGTTCCTCTGAATCAATCATGGTGGTGTTCACTTTAAGCGAAGCAGACAGCATATCTGTAACGATCTCTCTTACATGTGCTTTCAATGTGGTTGCTGAAGTGCTCTCCAAACCAAGAGATGACTTGCTCGGCTTCTTTTCTTGCAGTTCAGGACGGCTTCCTGGAGAGAACGAATCATTGGACTGTAATTCAGACCGTGCCTGATTGGATGATCCAACTGGAGTAACTTCCGCGTCGATCTGCCTTACTATGCCGTCACTGTATGCCACAATGACCTGCTGCCCTTCCTCGTGCCAATCTTGTGCAGGAAATTCGATAGAATGAAAACCCGCTTCCAGTAACAGCTGTTCCCATACATGAGGTGCTACTCCGGGAGAATCGGTTAGACGAAGCTCGGGGTCCTCATACAGCCACCATCCATCCAACAAACCAAAGGTAAGGTGAGTAAAAAGGGAATTGCTGCTAATCTCGTTAATTAACAGCATTCCGCCTTGTTTTAGCAGAGCCTTCACATTACGCAGTGTTGTCCGCAAATCGGGAGTTGCGTGCAACACATTGGCTGCGATGACCACATCATAGGCACCGGTGTCTATCTGTTGGGCAGACGGAGCATATCGAACATCAAACATACAATAATTCAGGAATGACCTGCCTGCTCCATACTTCTGTTCACCATGCAAAAGGAATGCTTGGGATACATCCGTATATGCATACTCTTGAATATGTTGTTCCACCGGTTTCAGTCTGTGCAAAACGGCTGCGCTTGTTCCTCCGGTTCCCGCCCCAACCTCCATCATGCGGAGAGCAGAGCTGTCCAACTGGATTTTATGCTGCACATAATGTAGTGCTGTTTCAGCAAGCACTTCGTTATAACGGTTTATTTTCACGTGTATATCCCCCCGACCAATTCCATAGAGGAATCAGGAAACATAATCTCGGTTGCTAGGCATTTTCCGCCGATAATATCTGGCAGCGCCTTCAGCATCGTTTCAACCAATCTGATTTGTGATTCCGCGCCGTGGTGTTTGATCCATCCGGGTTTGTTATGCTCCCATTCCTGCCAAGCCGTTTCGGCTTTCGGCTCGTCGTAATTGCATACCCTGTAACCAAAATCGGTTTTCATCAGATAGCCGTAACGGACTAGCGCGGTCAAACTTCCTCTGATCCAATGCGCATAGGTGTCCGACAAATTCTGTGTTAATTCAGCCAGAGTACCGGAGCTAACATCGGATTCAAACCAACCGGAGGCTTGCAGCTGCACCCACATCAGTTTTGCAAGCAAAGGCTCCATCTCTTGGAGCAAATGGCTTGTATTCTTGTCTGGATGAGAGGTATGCACGAGGTCACGAGTCACTGGCCTGCTTGCCTTTAGAGGCTGATCCGACATATAGACTTGTACAGATTTTTGCATATTGATTCCAGGAATCAAATTTGTTTTTGTTTTTAACAAGGCAGCCTGTGTAAGATCTATGCTCATGAGCATCTCCAAGGCTTCCATCGCTTCTGGCGCCTCAATTGAACTCACACCCATCCGGTTCATGCGTTCCCTGTATTCCAATGAAGCCACACGGCCTACACTCCCCCAGAAACCCCAGTTCATAATTTTGACCGGACATGTCCAGGATTGTCGCAACCAATGCGCAAACGAATCTTTAAACATACAGCCCGCCGAGTAATTGCTCTGGCCTGGTTGTCTGGTAAAAGAGTTCATAGATGAGAAAAACAGGACAAAGTCCAGATTTTCTTTCGCAAATATGTTTGCCATCACAACACTTACATCCAGTTTGGCGACAAATACATGTTGAAACTGTTCCTCTGTCATCTGCTCCAGACTGCCATCTTGCAAAACAATTGCTGAATGCACAATACCATTTATGGTCTTGAACCGGCTTTTGATCGTTTCATACGCACTCATTAATTCCTCTTCACTGGCTGCATTGGCCGAAATATATTCGGGAGCAGCCCCCAGAGCTGACAAACGATTCTGTTTATTCCGTATCTCGTCGTTGTATTCACTTCTCCCGATCCATATCACTCTCGCCTGATAGGTCCGAATCATATATTCACTCCATACTTCTCCGATCCCGCCTGCCCCGCCAATGACAACATATATTCCACCATAACGATAATTGTTGTTGTCCTGAGGGGCATTGCTCTCCAGGCGAACAAGTTCCTGACTGTACCAGCGGTTGTTTCGATGGACCTGGAGATCCCCTTTACTTTTCGGTTCCAGTGAGAGCGCTCCACGAATGGAACGTTCATTGATGTTACCAGCTTGCAAATCCACAAGACCCACAGACCATTGTGGAAACTCCTGCGCCATTGAGCTGGCAAGACCATGAACTCCGGCATCCGCAGGATTAACCGGGTCGCTAGACCATACGGATTGTGTCTGACAGGTTAAGAATGACCATTCCAACGGACGATGACCATATCCCAATTGAATCATGGCTTTAATGATTCGAAACACATTTTTCACGCCCATATTCTGTGCCAATATCATATGATTCAGTGACGTTGGAGGGAGAGACATATGATTGGATAACCAAATGATATGATCAATCGTATCGACCTTTTTCAAGGCATTCATCAGACTGACGGGATCTACAGCAGTTTCCGCATCCATACGGATTGATTTTGCATGGATCTGATGAACCATCTCCCATTGCTCCGTTGTACCTCCAATGACCAGCCATCGTTTATTTCCAGGATTGAATTCGGACTTTTCAGTCTTTTCGACTACTTTCCATATTGGGGTCAGCATAAGATTATGGTCCGATGGCTCCGATGGGTTTGCAAGAGGAGGTTCCTCCTGCTTAACTTTTGATTCACTTATCGTGTTGCCCTGAGATTGCTGCGGGATCCAGTATCTTTCTCTTGCAAATGGATAGGTCGGTAGGGCGATCCGTTGGGGTTTACCCTCAGCAACATAGAATGTATTCCAGTCCAGGTTCAGACCCTGCACCCATAAATCCAGTAATTTCTCATGCTGGCCCTTCTGAATCCACCGGTTCACCATTTCTTCCATATCCTCATCCCGACTAAGGATGGAAAGCATCTCTTTACCCTTTTTCACATGACCGGTATAAAAGACCATTTGCGAAGCTTGTGTTTCCAGATTGTTTGTCTGTTCAACATACTCTTTTAGTTTCGCAATGAGTTCCTCTATGGACGCCGCCAGCAAGCCCAGACGCTCTTCCATCGATTCACGTCCAACTTGCAAAGTATAGGACAGGTTCCTCATATCCGAATCCACATATATTCCGGTGTATAACGCCTCAAGTAAGTCTTTGGCCTTTGCCAAGAGTCGTTCCTGATTTCTTGCGGACAACACAACGATAACAGGAGATTTAGGGTGATCTTTGCCAACTGTTATCTGTTCCGAGTACATACCTGTCTGGGTATACTCTTCAATGATGATATGTGCATTGGCACCCCCAGCTCCAAATGAAGATACGCCTGCACGTCTTGGGATCTGCACTCCATCTATTTCCGGACGCTTCCATGGTTCGAGCAACTTCTGAACCACAAATGGACTCTGGGTAAAATCAATGTTTGGATTGGTCTCTTCCGCGTGCAAGGATGGCGCGAGTTCCCCATGCTGCAGCTGCAGCAACACTTTGGTTACCGCAGCAATGCCTGCTGCGCTCTCGCAGTGACCAATGTTGGATTTGGCTGAACCGATGGCACACTTGAAGTTGGATTGGACCGTCCGCTGAAATGCTTTTGTTAAACCGGCCACTTCAATAGGGTCCCCGAGCGAGGTTCCTGTTCCATGCGCCTCCACGTAACTGATCGTTCGCGGATCGATACCTGCTTCAAGCAGGGCGTCACGGATAACCTCAGCCTGTGCGTTGGGATTTGGCACGGTGTATCCATTGGTTTTCCCCCCGTGATTCAGCGCCGATCCTTTGATCACACCGTAAATCCGGTCCCCATCCGCTATGGCTCTCGCCAACGGTTTCAACAGAACCGCGCCGACACCTTCACCCGGAACATAGCCGTCCCCACCTTGGCCAAAGCTCTCACACCGTCCTTTGCTGGACAGAAAATTCCCTTGAGACAAAAGAATATATTTGTTGGGATGAACCGACACATTCACACCGCCAGCTACAGCTACCTGGCACTCGTTCTGTCTCAGGCTTTGACAGGCCAAATGAATGGATGTTAATGACGACGAACACATTGTATCCACGGCCATGCTTGGTCCGCGAAAATTACAGAAATACGAAACCCGATTGGCAATGGAAGAAGGATTACCGTTGAATGCCATGGAATTCTGGGACCCATAGAGCTGATACTCCTCATACATCACACCTACATAGACGCCCACTTTCTCCGTGCTCAAGCTTTGTCTTGTGTATCCCGAATCTTCCAGTGTTTCATATACACACTGCAAAAAAAGTCGTTCTTGAGGGTCCATTGTTTCGGCTTCACGAGGAGATACCTTGAAAAACAACGGATCAAACTCATCCACACCATCCAAAAAACCACCCCAACGGCCATAAGTTTTGCCTGGAATTCCTGGCTCTGGGTTATACACCTGCCCGTGATCCCAACGTTCAGATGGAATCTCGGTAATACTGTCCATACCACTACGCAGGTTATGCCAGAATTCACCGATATTACGGGCACCAGGATATCTGCCCGCCATTCCGATAATGGCAATATCCTGATGCTGATTATTCTTGCCCTTTTCACCACCAGAAGGTGAGTCCATATGAATGGCAAGGTCCGGGTCCGTTTTTTTCAAAATAGGTTCGGCTTCGGGTTCGAATGGGGTTCCTGTCAGCAGCGTTCGTTTCGACATCACGGCGTGTGTTGGTGCGTGTGTTTGGGAGTCCGACACATTCTGTAAAATCGCTAGCACATTCTTCTGTGTCATTCCGGCTGGTTTCATCCCTCGTTGCTGAAGCAGCTTATCCAAACGAACCTGATGAATGTTCATAAAGTAATGACTTAGTTCCCTCAGGGTCTGATATTCAAAGAACAGCGTTTTGGACAGAGACCCCAATTCATTCTCCAATACGTCCGTCATCTTCATAATGAGCAGCGAATCGATACCATACTGCTCCAGCGGGACATCTGGCTCAATCCTTGATTCTGGCAAGCCAATCACGGGAGCCAATGTTTTAATTAACCAAAGGATGGTTTGATCCTCAAGATTGCCTTCAAGTCCAGCAACCTCTTCCGTATCCTCGATACTCACAGATATATCTGCTGTTGAACTCTTGGAAAGGTTTAATTGACCCACGAACTGCTCAGCGGTTGCGTGGAGGCTCATTTGTTCCAACAGTGTCTCTGCAGAAATATCCCATCCATGCCGAGTTAGCAGTCTGCGGGAAAGTTCACTCCATTGCACCGGGTCCAAACCATATTCGCTCCAGTCCATGTCCGGGTCCACGTCCTGCTCCCCTACGTTCAACAAAGCGGCCACTTCCAACGTGAGCACAGATACAGCTTCCTGTTGGGTCATGCCTCCCGCCAGAGGGGCTCCAAGCTTGATGGATAACGATTCCGGCGAAGGCGCTTGCCTATCTGCGTCTGCGTTTGCTGGCTCGATCGATTCAGTTAACCCCGAATCTACCGGCTCCAGCAGGCTTCTTCGCAGCACCGACAGCTTGCCTTCCGCCACCAATACCTGGCTGCCTCCACTCGCCCAGGCCTGATACAACGCCTTTACTCCCGACGCGGTTCCCAGCGGTCTCAGTCCATGCTGTTTCCACAGACGCTGCTTCCCCTCTTCCTCCAGCTGCATTCCGCCTTCTTCCCACAACGGCCAGTTGATGGATAAGGTTCTCCCTTGACACTCCCCGCGTTTCATCCGCGCATTTCGGCTCACCGCATACGCATCCATATACCCATTGGCGGCGGCATAATCACCCTGCCCTGCATTCCCCGTCACCGCTGCACCCGAGGAGAACAGCAACAGCACATCCAGCGCTTCGGTCCCGATCGCTTCTTCCAGATTCCGTATGCCGACTACTTTCGGAGCCAGCACGGCCTGCCAGTCGGATTCCGTTTTGTATCGCATCAGACTGTCCCGGATCTCTCCGGCACAATGCAGCACCCCGTTCACCTGGCCATACTGCTGACGGATACGCCCGAACAGTCCGTGGACCGCCTCCCGATCGGTGACGTCCACTGCTTCATAAAGCACCTGGGCAGGGAGCTGCGCCATCTCTCGCTGTACCGCCTCTGGCATCGCCGGGGATCGGCCAGTCAATATAAGCGTACTGCCTTCCGTTTGGGCTGAAATCTCCCGGGCCCAGATCCGTCCCAGGCCACCGGCTCCGCCTGTAATGACGTACACGCCTCCGTCTCTCCAAGGGGACAACAGTGGGACACTGGTCTTCCGCTTTGTCTTCACCTCTGTCTCTGCATTCCCATTCGTCATCTCATCCATATCCACATTTGTATCCATGTCCACGTCGACCGCCTGCCAGCCCACTCGCTTCAGCTCACCCGCTTCCCAACGCAGGTGGCTCTCCTCCGCATGGAGCGCACACTGGTGCAACTGTTCGGTCAATATGGCGGCCGATGTCTCTGGCTGGACTTCGACAAGCTGTGCCAGACAGCCCGGATGCTCCAGTCGCACCGTCCGCAGCAGCCCGCTCAGGCCGGCGAACCGTCTTCCTTGTTCATCTCCCGCCACGACGACCTGCACAGCCATCCGGTGGCTTCGCTGCATCGCAAGCTGCTGCTGCACATGGTGCAGAATGGCCTGAACAGCCTGTCCGTACCGCGCCTCCAACGCCCCCGTTAACACCATCTGCTTCCAGGACACATCCGCAGCCGCGAAGTCTTGCGGGGCCCAATCACACAGCAGCACCGCGGGTTCAACCCCCACAGCTTCAGCCGGTAGGGAGCGCTTCGGCAGCTCCTGCCACTTGGGCTGCACCAGCAGCACACCTTCCCGGCTTTCGGGTACACGCGAGGTCACGCCCCGCAGTCGAATGCAAACCTGTCCCTCTGAATCGCACAGCTCCAGATCCAGTTTACGGACGCTAGCCTCCGCAGCGGAAGATGCCGCAGACTCGGGGCGAACACGCACCACCGCCCACATGTGCGCCTGGCAAGGGGATATCACTTCCGCCTCCTCCAGTGCAAAAGGCAACGGAGCGGAGGCGGGCGGGTTCCCATGTCGTTCTGTTGTGCTCGCAAGGGCCGTGCTCTCCAAGCTTACTGCCCCCTCCTGAGTAGTGGATCTCAGCACTTCCGCGATCTGATCTCCGGCCAGCAGGGCGATGGATGCTTGCAAGGCCCCATCCACCATACCGGGATGCAGCACAGTATCCGCTTGCCCTTCGAAGAGCGCTTGTGGCAGACGCAACTGCGCCAAGGCCTCGTTTGCCCCCCATTGCAATTCGGCAATGGTCTGATGGGACGGACCGTACTCCAGACCCAGTTTTCGGAATGCTTCATAACAAACTGCTCCACTGGCCTGTCCCTCTGTACACCGGCTGCGCACAGCCTGCAAATCCAAGGTTTGCACGGCTTCTACGAGAGGTCTTCCCACACTTACACGCCCTTGACTATACACCGCTTCTCCAGATTCAATTGCAGACTCATTTGCTGGCGCTGCCGAAACTCCATAGGACAGGCTTCCATCTGCCTCGGCCTCAAGCACGAGATGAACCTCCAGAGGCTCCTCTCCAACAACGAGCGGCCTGCTCCACATTACATGCCGCAGCAGCAGACTGTGTGTGAGCGGAGGCCAATTCGCTGCATGCGCCGCTGCTGCCCGGGCCATCTCCAGCTGAACAACAGCTGGAAGCAGCTTGTGCCCCTGTACAACATGATCGCTTAGGAAAGGCTCATTTCCATTGAACTGACTACTGTACCACTGGCCCCGCAGCAGATCCGAACGGTTGTGGTGCAGCATGGAGTGCAGAACTGTAACCTTTTTGCCGAAACCTGCAGTCCCGCTCTCCCTTTTTGCATGGACCATGGGGACCCAATAGCGTTCTCTTTGAAATGAATAGGTAGGGAGACTGATTCGAGTAGGCCTGCTGTCCTTCTGGTACATGCTGTTCCAATCAATGGTTATTCCTTTGGCCCATACTTCAGCGATTGAAGCCATCTTTCTTTTGTTCATCCATATTTCGATTGCTGTCCGAATGTCTTCATCTGATTGAAACAGTTCTGTGATCGCATCTTCTTGAAGCCTGACTTCTCCCTCATAACCAGCCCGACTGTTCAAAGATCCAATCCGCTGGCCTTGGTCTTTGCTTTGCACATACTCTGTACATTTCCTTCTCAGCTCTTCAAGAGAACTGACAACAAAGGCAACCCTGTATCGCATATGCTCTCTGCCCACCTGCAGCGTGTATGCCAGATTGGATAGCTTGATTCCCCGTGTGGCGGCGGAATTTTGATGTTCCTTACTGGTGGAGAGATAATTCATCATGTCGCGCACATGATCAAGCAGACTTGTTTGACTTTTGGCAGATAACGGAACAATGACTGGAAGCTCGGACTCCAAATCTGAACTGGAATTTACTGCTGTTGGTGCATATTCTTCAACAATCAAATGGGCGTTACTGCCGTTTGCTCCGAAGGAGCTAATACCCGCTCGCAAAGGATGGGTTTCTGGAGTGTTACGATCTGCCTTCATAGTTCTCCAGTCCTTTCCTTCCCTCTCCACATAAAAAGGAGTGTTCTGAAAAGGAATGTACGGATTCAGACGTTCCGCATGTAAGGAAGGAAAAATCCGATTGTGTTTCATCTGTAACAGTACCTTGGTTAACGCAGCCACACCCGCAGCCGCTTCCAAATGCCCGATATTGGACTTCAGTGAACCAATTGCACAACTCTGTTCCGGCAGTGACCAGTCCGCCAATGCTTTATTCAGTCCCTGTACCTCGATCGGATCTCCGAGGGACGTTCCTGTGCCGTGTGTCTCAAAATAACTGACCGTTCGAGGATCAACCCCTGAACGTTTGAATGCATGTTTAATAACTTCCGACTGTGCTGTTGAGTCTGGTACCGTTGGGCCTGATGTTTTTCCTCCATGATTGATTGCAGACCCTTTAATAACACCATAGATGGAATAACCTTGCTCTTCGGCATGACTCAGACTGGTCAGCAACACCGTTCCTGCTCCCTCACCCGGCACATATCCGTCTCCGCCCTCTCCGAAACTGCGGCATCGTCCATCGGATGATAATAGCTGTGCCTCTTTCAAAAACATGTATCGATGTGGATGCGTAATGACGTTGACTCCGCCAGCAAGAGCATACTCACATTCCTCATTTCGAATGCTTTCGCAGGCCAGATGAATGGCCGTTAGTGCGGAGGAACACATGGTATCTACCGCAAGAGAAGGACCATGGAAATTCATGCAATACGATACCATGTTTGCAACGGACGCTGCACTGATCCCCAAGGATGTAGGTACACCGCGATCTGTCAATTCCGATGCAAACAGCTCATAATGATTCCAGAATACGCCGGCAAATACACCTACACTCCGGGTACCTGTTGAAGCATCCTGGTGCTGACTGCGTTCAACGCGAAATCCCGCATCTTCACAGGCTTCCCATGCCGTCTCCAGAAAAAGTCTTGCCTGGGGGTCCATCATCTCCGCCTGACGGGGAGATAAATTAAAAAATAGTGGATCGAACTCATCAATCTTATCGATGAATCCCCCAAACTGATAATATGATTCCGGCGTATACGAAAACCGCCCCTGTTCCCAACGATCTCTGGGAAAACCTGTAATGCAATCCTTACCTGATAACAGATTGGCAGCAAATTCATCCACATTCCGAGCCATCGGATAGCGGCCAGCCACACCAATAATGGCTATATCTTCTGTATGCATTTCCGATGGTCTCTTTTCTTTTCGAGGAACCTCATGATTTAAAACTTTTGCTGCAGAAGGGCCCTCCACATGGATAGTAGTTTGTGCAAAACTTCGGATAAACGAAGGTTTACCATACATCACAACAGTCTGCGTTGATGCATTCATCATAAGCGAATCGAACAGTTGCATTCCTTCGTCTTGAGGCAGCGGGGCCAATCCCGTTTTGACTTCCAACTGCTGCTGGTAAACTGGATCGATCGACATGCCTCCATTCGCCCATAGAGGCCAATTAATTGAAAGGGTTCTGCCTGATCGCTGTCCTGCCACAACCTGTTGCTGACGCCGCTCTGCAAACCGATCCATAAAAGCGTTACCACAAGCATAATCTGCTTGTCCCATATTCCCGAGCACAGCCGATAGTGAAGAGAATAAAATAAAAAAGTCCAGTGGTTGATCACGAGTATATTCATCCAGGTACCAAAGTCCGCTCACTTTAGGGCCTAGCACTTCCGAAATATTCTCTTTTGTTTTCTGTAAAATGAATTGGTCCCGGGTAACTCCTGCACAATGTATGATTCCCCGAATAACTCCCAGACTGGTCCGAATCTGCTGGATGACATGACTCGTCTGCTCGCTATGCGTTAGATCTGCCTGAAAATAATGAACATCCGCTCCCAGACTCTTCAACTCCGATATCTTATCGGACTCTTTTTTGCCAAGAGAAGAACGCCCCACCAGCGCCAATGTAACCCTCCCTTGCTCAGCCAAATGGCGACCTACCATCAAGCCTAATCCACCCAATCCACCAGTAATCAGATAAACACCATCTTTTGCAACATACTGGCTTTTCTGCAGCATCGGTATCGGCTTCTCACGGTATTTTTTCACCATCCGCACACGAGATTTTCCGGTGTAACACACTTCACTGACTCCCGAGGAATGTGTTACTCGCTCTTTCTCCAACCAGTCCGCCCATTGGGTTCTTGTAACGTTATGAATATCATTCACCGTGATGATCTGTCCATGTAGATGAGGGTTCTCTGCATGAGCTGTTCTTAAAAGGGCTCCCATCGCGCCTGAAAAATCAGTGCCCGTTCCTGACGGACCAATTATTTGAATATGGGTCTCCGCTTTGGGAAACTGCTGCATGTAATTCTGAAGCCAGACTATACTTTGCTCGCACATTTGTTCAAATGACTGTGGCATGGTACGTTCACTGGTTAGTGTGACAACCTCTGATTGCGGAAAACATTCCTTGATCATTTGATCATGTCCAATTGCCTGCTCGCAAAGAATAACAACGTGGCTCCGCACTGTGTTTGAGGTGTTACGCATATGCAGCGTGACCTCTTCCCAGAAGGGTTCGAGCATGACAGATGAGTAATCATCACTCTTTCCCCGATCATGATTGAGTTCTGAAGTTTTGATGCTTGCCTTGCTGGCCGAAGCTTTGCTCTCCGTGTACTGATTTTCAGTAAATGCCTCAGGCCAATGTTGGTGCAGGTATGCAGCAAGAGACTTAATATTGGAATATTCAAATAACAGCGTGGGGTAAAGCTGCTCCTTCACTTTGTTCTCCAGCGTCCTTGAAAGGTTGATAAGCTGCAAGGAATCCAGTCCCATCTGATAAAATCCCAGTTCTGTGTCCAAATTCGCTTCAGATGTTCCAAGCACTTTGCCTATCTCTACCTTTAAATAGTCCGCAACCTGCTTCGTGTTCCCTTCTGGAACACCTCTTCGCTGATTCGATAGTTCGGATGTATCATCTATGATGACAGGTGAATCTTGTATATTGACCTTTGTGGCCAGCTCTGGTACAGATGAATCCTCTGAACCTGAGCCTGCTACCCCATTTGGATTCTGATGTACTTCGGCCCATTGCTGTATCAAATGAGGATTACGAATACGTTTAGCGGTTAAACGCTCAAATTCAACCAAGGACTTGCCAGCAGAATCAACCACTCTAATATCTGTAGAAATCAGATCTGGTGATGAGACAGAATTATCGTTTATCAATGGTCGAGCGAGCGAGTACACACCAATGGTGTCAGGTAACGGACCATAAATACAGAAGCGTTCAATCATAAAAGGAATATAGGGAGTCTGATCATCAAACATCCCCTGTGCTTTTTCCTTTAAACGAAATGAGGAGCCCGCAAAAGTTGCCCCATCCAAAAAAGCTGCATGTGCATAAAATTCATTGGAGTAAACGGAAGCCTGCTCACTGAGATTCAGACACATAAGCTCCTGATTCTCATATTGGTAGACGACCCCTGAAGTTTGCATAAATGGCCCATGCTCGATGTTGACCTGCCTCGCCAATTGATAAACCTCATCCATGCTCCACTGATCTCGGGATTGAGTTTTCAGATCCTGAATATGGATCACGGGTGGATTAAACTCAGGATCAACAAGAAACATCGTACATTGCATATGTTGTTCTTCACTGCCCTGATCGATGGTACCATTCATCACTTTGTTGCTTGTAATGGTTACCCTCCATTGCAACTCTGAAGGTACAGGTGAGAACGTCACAGCAATCTCGCGATCAAATTGCTCTGATGTCACAATGGGCGTTGTAAACAAAATCTGCCGCAATTCGACAGAGTGTGTCTCCAAATATAAAGCCGACAAACGATAGATCATATCCAGTAGGGTGACCCCGGGTAACGTACAAATTCCGTGTACACGATGATCCTGAACGATGGCGTTGCTGTGGCTTAAACGTTGCACGTATGTTTCTTGATTGCGACCTATCAACGACAGTTCCCCCTTACTGCAATTTTTTCGGTGTGAAGAAAGACAGCATATGCTCAGGCTTACGATGGGTTTGTCCTGAAGACGATCCGAACACCAAGTTTTTCTCCTCAACCTCATCCGGCCAAAACCGGGCTCTATTCCAGATAATGCGATTGAAACGAGGTTCCAGTGTTGCTTTATTTGGGTCTGGTACACCTTCATTGCTGACAAGGATATGAGCGTTATTTCCTCCGAGTCCAAACGCGCTGACACCCGCACGCAACACTTTATTGGTCCAAGGTGTAAGTTCTTGAACAAGGAATAACGGACTTTCTTCAAACCGAAATCTCGGATTCGGATGCGGACAATTTAAACTGGGCGGGATCTGACCATGTACCATACTCAGCAAAACCTTGATCATGCTAACTGCCCCTGCTGCACTCAACAGATGTCCCACATTGCTTTTGACACTTCCCACACCGCAAAGATCCCCCTTTTTCATACTGGTTCCCAGCACTTGGGTTAACGCTTTAAGCTCAATGGGATCTCCAATGACCGTGCCTGTTCCATGTGTTTCTACATAATTGATTGAAGCCGGATCAATATTTGCATCCTTGATGGCACGTTCGATTAACGACTGCTGAGCCTGGGGATTCGGTGTGGTGACGCCCATTGTATGACCATCATTGTTAATCGCAGAGCCATCAATCACTCCGTAGATTTTGTCACCGTCCGTTATGGCCTGTTCCAATCGTTTCATGACGATTACTCCACAGCCCTCCCCAACCCCAATTCCATTAGCGGAGGCATCAAAGGTTTTACATTGTCCATCTGGTGACAGCACCTTTGATGCAGTCAGGGAAAGATAAGGGGTCTCGTCCAATAAAACTTCAACCCCACCGGCGATCACCAGATCTGCTTCCCCATTCTGCAAACTCCGGGCACCCAGATGGATGGCTGTTAGGGAACTGGAACAAGCGGTGTCCACGACCATGTTGGGACCTCTGAGGTTATATAAATGAGCCAAATGTGCCGTAATAAAATTTTGACCTGTGCCAATAATGGTTTGTTTGTTGTCCCGACGTATTTTGCTCATGAAATGACCTGTTCTTGCCCCTGCAAATACACCAACCTCAAGCGACTCAAGCTGACTCTTTCCATATCCTGCATCTGCAAGTGCTTCAGCGCTAACCTCAAGCCACTGCCTTTGCAAAGGGTCCAGATGAGTTGCCAGGGAATGATCCATTCCGAAAAAATCGGGATCAAACCATTCCAGCTCATCGAGAAAAGCCCCCCATTTGCTCATGCTTTTCCCGGCTTTGCCATCAGGATGGTAGTACGTTCTCCAATCCCACCGGGATGACGGAATTTCACGTATACTGTTTTTGCCTGTTTTTAGATTGTTCCAAAATTGTTCCGGGTTCACCGCATCCGGGAAATGACAGGCCATTCCAATGATGGCCACTCGGGATCGAGAACGATCTTTGGGCGGCTGGAGAATCTGTCGAGCCTCATGTCTGTTGATCTGTTCGGGAGATGTACGTGGACTTGTTGCGTATTTTTGCAGCAAAGCCCCTGTCAGTCCTGCAATCGTTGGATAGTCCAAAAAAAGACCAGGTTCCACCACAGGAATTTGAAGTTCGCGTTCCATCCGGCGTGCCAGCTGAGCAATCAAGATTGAATCCATCCCGAAATGTTCGAAGGATCGGTCCGGGTTCATTTTCTCGGGTTCAATACACAATTCCTCGGCGAATATGGAACTTAATTTCATCTGTAATATCTCGGATGTATCAGAAAAAGGAACACCACTTGTCATAGGTATTTCGGACATCGTTTCTGCTTTCACCACTCTGGAAATTCCCAATTTCCCCTCAGTGTCAATGAATTCGCTACTCACGATTGCCGGAAGCATAACTGCACCTGGTTGAGTGATTAGTGCCCAGTCCAGCAGCTTCAATCCTTCTTCATCCGTGATGCTAAGCAGACCGGTTTCGTTATAAGCTTGACTTGGAAACTCACCCATCCCGGATTCCTTCCAGTTCGGCCATTGGATACTGATGAGTGGACTGGTATGGGCATTCGCTTCGGCATAATAATCCATGTAGGTGTTAGCCATAGCGTAATCGCTTTGTCCGACACCAAGTTTCGAAATGGCTCCAGCCACAGAAGAGAACAGGACAAAAAATTTCAAAGGATCGTGACGGAAGCATTCATAGAGTGCTACAGTGCCTAATATTTTGGGAGACAATACGTTCCGAATCGACTCCAGTGGTTTACGAATAAAGGCGGGATTTTCCATGTCGGCTATGCCAGCTGCGTGAATTACTCCTCCGGCTACGCCCATCGTTGAACGTATGTGTTTTGCAGCCTCCAGAAGTTTCTCTTTATCACCTATATCAAAAGACAGTACTTCAATCTGAACGCCCTGCTTCTCCAATTCCAGGATACTTCTAACTTTACTGCCGATCTCATCTTTGTCCTCGCGTCGTGCCCCCCATTCATGTCGAGATGGAAATGGGGTCTGACCCATCAGAACAAGTTTACGGACCCCGTAGTGTCGGACGGCATGCTGCGCACAATGCATGCCTAGACCCCGTGTCCCTCCAGTGACCCAAAGAACGTGATTGGAGGGAAAAGCGAGTCGGTTTTGATTCAACTGCTGTATATTGATGTTTTCGAGTGTATCAAGATAAGCACTGTACCGCTGTCCTTCACGATAACAGACTTCCTGTTCCTTACCCGTATGAGTTAACTCCTGAACGATTTGTGCTGCGACATCAAGCTCACTGTCAGCCGGGTCCACATCGATATGCCGCGAAATAATATGTCTGTACTCACTTTGTAGTATCCTGTAGAGCCCAGCCCGTTCTGCTCCACCTAGATAAATCGATTTATTTTGGAAAGACTCCAGCCCCATAGTGACTCCAAGCAGCTTTAATTCTTTGTGACCACGGGTATCAATCATTTGTTGAAGCCTTGCTAACCAGTAGATCAGTTTGTCCAGCATCATTTCTTCTGCTTCCATCTTTCGCCCACAGCCTGACAGATCTATAAAAGCATCACAATTCATCAAAACATCGAGCAAACGTCCAGAGTCCTGCTCCTCCTCACTCACAAGCACAACCTGGCTGCCCTGTATCATTTGTGAAAGTTTATTGGCAAGCCCAACGGTTTCCAGTGTAGATCCAACCACAACTTTTCCATGCCCAGGATCAGGATTTGTAACTGCCGAATGCTTCCATTGCTTCAAAAGAAGCTTTGCTATTCTCTCCTCTTTGTTGTCAGAAGCAACATTCGAAATCTCACTTTTTACATCTGTTTCAACGGACCTCGTCGCTATCCCAGACCTCACCCAATATTTTTCCCGTGCAAAAGGATACGTTGGCAGAGGTATTCTTTTATACTTTTCTGTCAAATAAAGCCGGTTATAATCCAATTCATACCCTTGTACATACAGTTCTGCAATAGTATGCAGGTTTTCAACATATCGCGAATCATCTAATGATTCGGTAGCTATTTGTTGGATACATTCATTGCCAAAACGTCGAAGAACGGATTGCTCTTGGGAAGGCTGGCCTGATAAATCCGTCGTGTAGATCTGTGATGAGCCTCCGGTGTCCAGCCATTGTTCCAAAATGGAGGCCAGATCGTCCGAATGCTGGACTACACAGGCTGCCCGATGCTCCAAATGCCTTCTCCCCGTCATCAAAGTGAAGCTTGCACTAGCAAAATCAAGCCGGGCAGCCACTTTCCCGTAATGTTGCACCATTCGTCTCACTTGTTCCCTTAACTGTCCTGTCGATTGTGCAGACCACACCAATAGATAACCCGGTTTATGTATTAAAGGAGACAACTCTCCGGGAGGCTCCTCAATGGCAAGGTGAGCATTGGTTCCACTAAAGCCAAATGAGCTTACAAGTGCAGCCCTTTTTTGTCCGGGGGGTGTATGCCATGGAATTAATTGAGTGTTGACATAGAATGGACTTTTCGAAAAATCAATATCTGGATTCGCTTTGGAATAATGAATGGATGGCGGAATCTGTTGATGTTTCAAGGCCAATAATAATTTGATCACACCAGCTATGCCCGCTGCTGCAATCGAATGTCCCATATTGGACTTGATCGAACCTAGTGCAGCATATTGTGAACGACTTGTATACTTCCGGAAACTTCGATTCAGCGCATCGAATTCAATGGGATCACCCAACTTCGTTCCAGTACCATGTGCTTCAACCAATTGGATCTGCTCCGGATTAACACCGAACTGGTCGTATAACTGGCGTTCCAGTCTTTCCTGCGAAGCTCTACTAGGGGCTGTGATACCATTGGTACTCCCATCCTGATTGATACAGCTGCCTTTGATGATCCCGTGTACATGATCGCCATCTCGGATGGCATCCTCCAGCCGTTTGAGCAACACGGCTCCAACACCTTCACCCGGTACAAAACCGTCTGCACGTTCATCAAAGCTATGACACCTTCCAGCAGGGGACAACATGCCCGCCCGACTAGCAGAATTATAAAAATCAGGCGTCGATTGCACAAACACTCCACCTGCCAGAGCAAGCTCCACTTCCCCTGACCATAGAGCTTGACAAGCCAGATGAATGGCAACCAACGAACTAGAACATGCGGTATCCACTGCGATTGCTGGCCCCTGTAAATTCAGAAAATAGGATACCCGGGCAGGTACGATGGATGCAGCATTACCCCAAAAAGCTTGTGCAGGTGCCTGTTCACCGACCAACTTCTCATAGTCTCCTCCGCAATATCCGGTGTAGACTCCGCATTTGCGGCCATGAATCAGTTCCCCTGCATATCCAGCGTGTTCAAGGGTTTTCCACGATTCCTCCAGAAACAATCGCTGCTGTGGGTCCATATGCATTGCTTCAACATTGGAAATTTTGAAAAACAAGGGGTCAAAACAGTCGCTATCTTCCAAAAAAGCTCCATGATTATTTTCCGTTTTCTCTACGGATGATCCTGTCTGTTCCGAAGTCCACCGCGCCCCACGCTGAATCAAGTCATGACCTGCGGCCAAATGCTCCCATAATTCATCCACATTATCCGATTGCGGGAATCTGCCGCTGTAGCCAATGATCGCAATATCCTTGTGTCTGTTGTTGGAACCGGGGGATGTTATATCGCCATCGGAATGACTCTCCATGGCATCATCCAACGTGAACTCTCGCTCTTCACTAATCCGTTCAGTTCGTTGAACGTCGGGCTTCTCGGCACTGCAACCTCCATGAAACTCCATTTGTTGTTCTGGCTCCAGCGGTTTCTCCTGATACATAGGGGCAATATACTGTGCAAGCAGGTTGACACAAGGAAAATCAAAAATATCAGTGGTGAACAGCTCCGTTCCCAATCGTTCATTAATCGAATGAATTAATCGAACACCCGTTATGGAGTCAACCCCATAATCGGAAAAAGCCTCCTCATGGTCGATAAGCTGTGCCTCCACTTTCAAAGATTCGCATAGTGTCCGAACAAGCACTTCCTTTATGTACTTCAGTTTTTCTTCGGATGAACGTGAACTCTCCAATTCAGGTAACCGGATTTCTGACGGTTTTTCCTGCATATTCTGCGAATTACGGCTCGTTTGACTTTGGACCTGATGTTTTACCGTTTGCTCATGTTTCAAGGTTTGCTGACGTACCACGCCATTGCTTGTCCCCATTATCACTTGCTGGCCCTTGAATTCGTCAGTGTGAGCCAGTAACTGAACTTCCCCGAACCCCTCGGATAACAATACGTTTTTCCAAGTTTCCTGTTCAAGCAAAGGTCCTCCGGAAATACGCAGAGCAGGGTCCACATAGCTCCACCACCCATCCAATAACCCAAACGTAAGGTGATTCATAAGCGTATTTTCGGTAATTTCATTAATCAAAAAGACACCCTTACAACGGAGCAATGCCTTAACATTCCTTAAGGCAAGGCGAATATTAGGAGCAGCATGCATGACATTAGTTGCTATCGCTATATCATAGGTCCCCGCTTGCAAAGATTGGGTGGACACCGGTTTGGACAAATCAAACGTTCCGTATGTAAGGTACGGATAACGCGGGCCATATACCTTTTGGGCATGACTTAAAAAAGCCTGGGAAAGATCCGTATAACAGTATTCCAGAATATGGGGATAAAAATCATTCAGACGGTTAAAAACTGCCTGGCTCGTGCCTCCTGTTCCAGCTCCGATCTCCACAAGGCGAATATGTGCACTCGGCTCCCGCACAAGTTGCTGTTTTATAATAGCTGCAACCCGATCTGCCAAAACGGCATTGAAATAATCGGCAGCAGGATTGTTCATGTAAATGTTCTCCACCAGATGCATGGAACTATTCGGAAAAATAATGTCGGTTGCGGACTTCTGACCAGTCAAAATGTCCGGCAGTGCTCGGAGCGTGGCATCCAGCAGTGGAATGTAGGAAGACACATTTGGATCGGATAGCCACAGCAATTTTTTCCTATCCCATTCCTTCCATGCATGAGCCAGGTCCGTATCGTTGGTCTGAATCAAGGGATTTACAGCGTCAGTAGAGGTGCAATAACCGTATTTTCGCAAATAAAGGAAACTCTCCCGCCACCATCTTTCGTAACGCTCGATCAATGAATCAGGTATTTCTGCTACAGCTGCATCTTCACCCCGGAAATTACTCAAAAGTCCTGCAGCATGCAGTCTGCCCCATAATAATTGACCCAACAACTCTTTCAGTTCTGTCATTACACGTTCCCCCCACCGTCTGATAATCCCCGCTCTTCAGACCCCTGTTATATAACCTGAGACGGTACAGCCCCCTGATAGACCATAATGGATTCTTCTTCATCTAAGATCTGTATATCTACCAAAGACTGTTTCTTTATCAATGCAATCTGATCCAGCACACCATTCATCAGTACATCTAGAGCCTCCATCGCTTCAGGAGCTTCGATTGAACCTTGTCCTGCTTTCGCCATGCGTGTCTTATAATATTCAGAACGTACCGAACCCACACTTCCCCAATATCCCCAGTTCATCACTTTGATAGGAAAATCACAGCACTGTCTCAAAAATTGGGCAAATACATCTTTGAACGTACAGCCGGCTACGTAATTCGCCTGTCCGGCCGAATTCAAAAAGGAATTCATGGACGAAAAAAAGAGTACAAAGTCAGGCGACTCTCCGATACACGCTTTGGCTATATTGATGCTGATGTCTACCTTGGTGGAATAAGCTTTCCGAAAAGAAGCTTCGTCCATATATTCCAGACTGCGATCCTCCAACACGATGGCAGAATGAATAAAACCATTAATGGCTTGATGATTCCGCCTAATATTTATACATGCCTGACGCATTGCTTCTGAATCCGTTGCATTAACAGCCATGTAACAGGGCGCGGGGCCAAGCTCGCCCAGCCTTTGCAATTTCGCCTGAATATCAGCATCCATTTCCCTTCTTCCCAGCCAGATGATCTGGGCTTTGTAATGCCGGATCATATATTCACTCCATGCCTCTCCGATTCCGCCTGCTCCTCCAATAACAACGTATACACCCCCATGGCGATAGGAATGAGACTGCCCGGAACTCACAGGAGAATATGTAACGGGCACAAGTTGTTGACGAAACCATTCGCCTTGTCGGTTTACATATGGGAATCCATAGGAATCAGCAGACAGCGAAAACAATTCGTACATATTCTTATCATTCAACTGATCCAAATCCACCTGTCTAACCTTCCATCCGGGTCGTTCTTTGCACAGGACTCCTATAAGACCATGTATCCCGGCATGAGTGGGATCAACGGAATCAAGTGTATGAATGGCGTTTGCCCGCATCGTGATTACAGTCCATTCCATGCTCCGATTCCCATATCCATTCTGAAAAAGTGCCTTAATCAGTCTGTATAGAAGAAACACGCCATCTTCCTGAGCCTCAACCATTCCCTTGACATCAGGCGAGCTTCCAGCCGTGATCGGAGATATCCACACCATATGACGAAGGTTCATGATTAGGTTTAGTTGTTCAGAGATGCGCATGATCGAATCCTGTGGATTCAAAACGATCATCTCGGCATGTGGCAGGTGTTTGAGCAGCTGGGTCAAGTACGAGCTCTTCGTACCTACCAAGCATATTTCTCCCGGGAGATCGTTGAGTACACGTTCATGTTCATACAAGCCGATTGTCTGCTCTTTCCATACAGGGGCCAACATTTGTAACTCGTAAGTCTCCACACCTTTAGTTTCTTCAAGATCTGGAACTTTCGACTCAGGTCTTCTAAAACGCATTGCCCTAACGGATACCCGTACATCACCCTTCACACTAAACAAATCTATGTCATATTCGGTATCCGCGTGCACAGCAGCGCTGCCACTCTCCTGATGGACTCGGACATGAGCCCACATCTCAGCTTCACAGGAGCCAATGATTTGAATTTGTTGTATAGAGAAGGGCAACAAAGGCGTATCTTGCTGCTCGTCCTGAATACTTCCCGAAGTACTTAGCCAGATCCCGATTGCAGCCTGAAAAGCGTTATCCAGAAGTCCGGGATGAATGGTGCCGTCCTGATATCCATCCATAATACCCGGAGGCAAGGCAATTCTGGCCAGAGCTTGATCATGACCCACTGCTACAGATTTCAGACCCTGGAAGTCTGGACCATACTGCATACCCCTGGCTGAAAAAAAGGAATAACATTGCTCTGATGTAAAATTTCCCAGACTACAGCTGCTCAGGATAGTCTCCATTTCGTATGTTTTACGTACTTCACGCTTGGTTATCACAGCAGTCCCTTGGCTAAAAACCACGGTGTTTGTCTCATCCCCCTGAGAACTAGTTGGAGAATGAACGGTGACCTCAATAAATCCATTCGAAGATGGTTTAAGAAGTATTTGAAGCCTTCCCATGCCTTTTTTGGCGACAACAGGTTTGAGCCATACGAGCTTTTTAAGGCTGATTTGTTCGCCCTCTCCTGGTTGAGCAGCCATCATGACAGCGGCTCTGATCAATTCAATATGAGCTGAGGCAGGCAATACGTTATATCCGTTTATTTCGTGATCCCGAAAAAAGGATTCTTGTCCAGTAAATGCAAATTCGTAGCTGTATGCGCGAAAATCCGATCTATTTTCCAGCTTCATCATGAATCTGTTGTCCACTCCCGACCGATGAATCTCTTGGCTTTCTATCCGTTTGACTGGATTAGGAAGCCAGTGCCGTGTCTCTGCAAACGGATAAGTCGGGATGGAAATTTTCCGTTTCCGTTCTCCTTTATCCATTGAAGACCAATCAATCCGGTTGCCAGTTACCCAGAGCTGAGCAAGTTTATGGAGCTCTGCTTCAACCATGAAATCCTGATCTGTGGAAGGCTGATGGTAAGCTATAGCCTGTTCATCTTGTGAGGGCTTGCGCTTGGTTACGCTCCCTTGCCAACATGGAGATAGATTTTCTGTCTCATCTGCAATAAACCGATTAAGCATTTCCACGGTGTCATCGATGCTTGAACTCACCAATGCAAGTCTTTCCTCCATCTCTTCCCTGCCCGTTTGCATTGTAAATGCAACATCAGCCAGGGTAATCCCATCCGTTTGACTCAGAAATTCAACGATTCGCCTCGCATATGCTTTCAATCGATCTCTGTTCTTTGCAGAAACGATGAGTAACTGGGGGCGATTGAATATAATCAGGGAACTGTCATGCTTAGTCACGTATTCGCTGATGACAATATGAGCATTGACACCTCCAAAGCCAAATGAACTTACGCCTGCACTTCTTGGGGCAGCATCATGTTTACGATTCCAGGTCTGCCCTTCCTTTACGATATAAAACGGACTGTTCTCCAACTGGATGTAAGGGTTAACTTCATTTAGCTCCAAATTCGGCAACAATCGGTTATGCTTCATACTGAGTACCACGTTGAGGACTCCCGCCACTCCTGCTGCTGCCTCCAAGTGTCCAATATAGGTTTTTATCGTTCCGACTGCACAGTGCGGAACGGAGGACTCAGAGGCAGAACCGCTCGGCTTACCATGCAACTCATCCCAGTCTTGAACCAGCTGAGAGAAAGCTTTTTTAAGCGCATTTATCTCGATCGGATCACCCAATGGGGTCCCCGTACCATGTGCTTCAATATAATCTACTGTCCTCGGATCAATTCCGGATCTGGACCATGCTTCAACAATAAGTTCTGCCTGTGCATTAGGATTTGGAGATGTCAAAGTGTTGGCATGTCCCCCATGATTTATAGCCGTTGCCTGAATTACTCCATAGATATGGTCTCCATCCGCTTCCGCTTTGGACAACGGTTTGAGCAGCAATGCCCCACTACCTTCGCCACGAACGTACCCATCAGCACCTTGATCAAAGGTTTTACAGCGACCATCCACACTGAGCATGCCTGCCTGATTAAAGGCAATCATCAGCTGTGGACTTGCGATAACACTGATGCCTCCAGCAACTGCCAGTTCACATTCTCCGTTGTGTATCGATTCCACTGCCCGATGAATGGCGACCAGTGAACCGGAACAGGCTGTATCCACGGGTTCACTAGGTCCATGCAGATTTAGAAGATATGAAATTCGGTTAGCCAGAATGGAATGAAATATGCCCAAAGCTGTATGTGCTTCAGTTGGAACGCCTGATTGGTGAATCAGGTCATAATAATCTGAACTAACCACCCCGACAAACATACCTGTTTTACTCCCGGACAACTCCGATGGCCTGTAACCGGCATCTTCAATGGCTTCCCATACAGTTTGCAAATAAATGCGCTGTCTCGGGTCCATCAACCCAGCTTCATGAGGCGAAATTCCAAAAAACGAAGCATCAAATTGATCAATGGCTTTCATAAATCCGCCCCATTTGATGTTGGTTTTGTTGACTTCTTTTATTGGGTCCCCATAATATTGATGCCAATCCCAGCGTTCAGGAGGGATTTCGGAAATGAATGTTTTCCCGGAAACCAAGTTCTCCCATAGTTCATCCATACTCTCGGATTGAGGCATGTGAGCGCCTATTCCAATAATGGCAATGGGTTCTTTATTCCTCCTATGGAGTTCGATAGGCTCACTTGCAATCTCATGTGTTTCATCATCACCGACCATATGCGGAGTCTGCAATTCGAGTTCAACGTGCCCGCCACTCATTCCATGATATCGGGCGATGTCTTCGCCATAAGCTCCGATTAGGTAGGTTGCAAAGGCCCCTAAAGTCGCATATTCAAACACAATAGGGGGCGTTAGATCAATGTTGTACGTTGCGTTGAGTCGATTGACAAAGTCAGTCGTCGAAATGGAATCAAACCCATAGTCGCTTTTATCCGCATCCAGATCCATTTCATGTACATCAACACTGAGAATCTGTGAGGATATGGTCAACATAATTTCTGAAGCCCTTTCTAGTAAAACCTCCTCATTTATGCTGTTCTCTAACAACATTTCTTTTGGAACCGAGTCCTCATCCGCAAACGACGTTTTCTCGTGTACCTTCTGAAATTTGGTTGCATCCCCGCCAACAATCACTAGCTGACTTTCCTTACAATGAAAAGCATCCTCAAAAGCCTGTATAGCATGTTCGCTGGATATCGATGAAACCCCGAGCGTATTTTCCAAAAAAAGACGATGGGTTGAATCTACTCCCATCCCTCCTTCCAACCACAGAGGCCAATTCAGAGAGAGCGTTTGACCCGAACGCATCCCCTCTTTGTTCAACCGATTCCGCTGACGGCAAAAACTGTCCATAAAGCCATTGGCAAAAGCATAATCACATTGTCCAGCGTTGCCCAGAATGGACATGACGGAAGAGCAAACGATGAAAAAGTCCAACTGTTCATGACAAGAAGCTTCGTCCAGCCAAACCGTTCCGTATACTTTAGGAGCGATAACAGCATCCATGTCCACTTTATTTTTGGATTGAAGCATTGAGTCTCTCAATACGCCAGCGCAATGAATCAGACCATGAATGCCCCCAAATCTGGTTTTGCACTCACGGATGAGATTAAAAGCGGACTCACGTTGCGATACATCCGCCGCAATATACACTATTTCAGCTCCAAACTTCCCTAGATCACACAATTGTTGTTCCTGATCCCTACTCAGAATGGAACGTCCAGACAAAACAATGACTCGAGCGGATTGGGCAAGCAAGGAGGCAAACTGGAGGCCGATACCACCCATCCCACCTGTAATCAAATAAACGCCTTGTTTATTCCACTCTACTTGTGAATATTCTGTTTTCGGCAGCGATAGCAATCTCTTCACATAACGTCGATTGCCCCGATAACGTACCTCTACCGCCTGGTCCCGAGCTTCCATCTCCTGTTGGATGAGGTGAAACATATCGACTGGTTCATTTCCCATGTCCAATGTACGACATGTCCATTGCGGGTGTTCCCATTTCACACTGCGCATGAAACTGCTTACAGCTTCATTTGCCGGATCTTCTTTACGATCGCTGGAATAAGCATATAAAAGATGTACTTTCTTTTTGTCAGCACATTTCGCCAGCCATCGGCATGTATAAAATAAGGTGTACACACCCTGGGCGAGCCACTTGTTCAATAGGGTCCCTTCATTTTCTGGAAGTACCGTACCACTCCATCCATGAACGACAGTATCAGGAATCCACTGTAATTCGGACAGCCTGTTGAACAAACGGTCAACATCCTCTTCCTGTCCCGGGCGGACTATAAATGTATTAACATCCTGCTCAATGAATTGATTTCCCTGTAACACACGAATTACGGAAGTGCTCTGGTTCCATTGCTGCATGTGTTCTTCACCAGAAACAAATAACAGAAGCCTTTCACTTTTGAATACGGTACGTTGAAGGTCTTGAATTTCCCAGGATGGATACAGGTACGTATTCTGATGCAGGTTTTTCTTATTGGAAGCCGAAGTATCATGCCGCTCTATTTCCTGTATAAGCTGGTAGGCTGTCTCTGATGAGAGACGTCGTCCCTTCACCATTTCAAGAATCTGATCCAGTGATAACATCTGATCTTTTCTCATCGTTCCTCCATATAAGTTAAGACATCAATAGGTTCAACCTCTCCGGCTTCCAATTTTCGCAAAAGTGTTTTCAATGGGTCCTTCGCATGACTCTTTTTGTCCTGAACCTGTCTTACTGTAAAGTCGCTCATTTCCATGCATATTAGTTCCTGCTCATCAAGCAGTACAATATCAAACTTGAATGCTTTTTCCCCTTGCGTACCCTGCTGCCTGACATATACACTCCCCTTGTCTGGAAGCCGCTTCCACCATTTGACCGCACCTATGGAATAGGGCATACAAGGAGCAGAGCTCACCTTTTGGGCAAGTAACATCGCTGTCTGCAGTGCGCTGTCCATCACTACAGGATGAAGCGTATAAGCGTGTAACTGTTCATAACAAGGGATTGGAAGGACAAACCTGGCAATAGCTTCGTTCTCACCCATACAACAGTCCATAATGGATTGGAAGGAAGGACCGTAGACCAGATGACTCTTTTCAAGTTTGCGATATACTCCTGAAATAGGGTCAACACATCTTCCTCTAATCGCATCGATATCCCGTTTAACCCTATAAGGATTGCCTTGTCGTGTGTCCTGTTTGTTGCCATCTGTCTTTATTCCATACAACGTCCCTTGCCCATAAACTTTTCTAGGGTTCACATCGTCGCCGGTCCATACGTGGAACTGAATTTTTTCCTGGGTTTTAGACAACGAAATGTTTACTTCAACAGGTTGCTCCATGACTATTAGGGGTCTTGACCACACCACATCACCAAAACCGATGACCTCCTGGATGCCTGCATTCTGCACAGCGGCTAATGCCATCTCCAAATAAGCAACACCTGGTAATGTTCGTTTACCGTCTACGCGGTGATCATTCAGAAAAAATTCTTTGCCTGTAAACAACGTTTGATACTTGAATTCATCCAAGGTTGAGGTATTCCGGCCGATCATCGGGTGCAACGCCCTATCCAAGCTGTTCTCATATACACTTGTAAGCATATATACATCGCTAACCGATTGATTAGCTTCATGAGCTACCGTATCATTATGGTCATGTAATCGATGTATTACAGACTCGAAACGCTGAGTAGGCAGGGCAAGCTTGTTAAATGTTCCTGAAGGGAACCATAGGTCCCACCTCACATTCACGCCATGGAGCCATAACTGACCGAGGATATTCCAGAAGTCATATCCCGCTTCATCCTCTTTTAAAGCAAGTTTCAGCTTATCAGGTGCGGCCGATTGAACTACTCCGATGTCAATGATCTTGATGTCTGACGAAATCTTCTCCAGATCAACTTGGCTTTCTTGTGTTTGATGCAGCCATTGCTCAACATTTACAATTTCGGGCACGTTATCAATTCGAGCACATAATCGGTTCTCATTGGGCTCCATATCCCTTTCTCGCTGTTTCAGGTTCATGGATTCGGCAACAACCTTATAGTCCACATTGGAATCCAAAACAAGCCGGGCGACCATTTCAGGAAGTAAGATGTGATCGTTCATCAGATCCAACATTTCTTCGAATCGTGGATCGGGCTCAGTCATTATCGTCAAATTCCATTTGCGGTTCAACTTCCTTAGGGAATAAGCCACAACGGTAACTATAATGAACAACTGCTGAGTGGAAAGCTCCGTACACATCAAGACATCAACAGGCTTTCCAAGCAACTCCTCCAAATTCCAATCGTCCCCACTTACTTTACCTAGAAGATTCGACCATTCATCTACATACTTTCTGAAGGTGAACTGATGAGCGATGAGTGATTGACCCTTAGTCAGATAATATTTAACCCGTTCGTGATCACTTACCATTGGATATTCGAATCGATCATGCTCGCTATTCCCAGAGTCCACACTTTCAATTTGCGAGCTACCCAACAAACGCCGGAGATAAGACTCGCCAAAGGACATCGGATACAAAATATCTTGCACTGTTGGGTCATAGTAAGGCAGACACGGACGATGTAGTTTAATGAAATCAGCTTCATTTTTTCCTGAAAGCCTCAAAAGGATTTCTTCGGGAGCGATCATTTGGTTTACGGCAAGAACAGCCCACATCCCTGTATGCTCCCCTGTCATCCATTCCACTTTTAAGCCCGCATCAAGTAAACATCGAAGTACGGCATATCCAGCAATGAACTGACAGCACGGAAGTGTCTCTTGCTCCCATGGTCCATTGTAGAACATCTGCCGATAGTGATCGGCAAGTGGACGATCACTATCGGCAATTTGATTCAGTAAGGATTGGATGATGTCCTCCACATGCGGTAAACCACGGGTTAACTTGCTAAATTGCTCATAGTTTATATAGGAAAAGTGCCCCATTCTTATTGCCCACTTTTGCTGCTTGGGCATGAAAGGACGACTTGATTCCGAATGCAACTCTTCCTTCAACTGCTGTAAATTGTCTACCATCACAGCATAACGATAAGGAAAAGCCACTCTTCCCGTGGACAATGTTCCACTAATATCACGCAGCGTACACTCATCAAACTCGGATGTTAGCGAGAATGCTCTCCACGATTCAAGCTGTTTTTCCAAATGCCATTTCGATTTGCCTGATAGCGTGAACAGTTGAGAACGGGCGGCGACGGCATCCTTCTGTTTGTTCGAGGGTGCAGTGCACCACTGTTCAATCACCAGATGTGCGTTGACTCCACCAAAACCGAAAGAGCTTATGCCCGCTCTTAAAGGTAAACCTTCGCCAGCACTGTTCCAATCAGTTAGAGCCCCCGCCACTTCAAAAGGAGTATTCTTAAAATCTATGATCGGATTAGGATCGTTAAAATGAAGGTTGGCAGGTATTTTACCATGTTTCATCATCATGATCACTTTCACAATACCAGCCATGCCAGCAGCACTCTCCAAGTGGCCAATATTGGTTTTTACCGAGCCAATCCGACAGAATTGGGTTCGGGAAGTATAGGCAGCAAATGCATTTTTAAGCGCTTCAATTTCAATCGGATCTCCCAATGACGTTCCCGTTCCATGTGCCTCAATATACGTGACCATTTCCGGGGAAATATCTGCATCCTGATAAGCAGCCAAGATGACGTCTTGTTGTGCCCTCATGCTCGGAGCAGTTATGGATGCGCTTCTTCCACCATGATTGCAGGCAGATCCTTTGATAACCCCGTAGATATGATTACCTTCTGCTAACGCATCTTCAAGCCTTTGAAGCAACAACACGCCTGCTCCATCCCCTGGTACATAACCATTGGCTTCCTTATCAAAGGTTTTACAACGTCCATCCGGACTTAACATTCTTGACTTGGAAAATGAGATAAACTTCCAGGGATGCAAATTTAGATTTACACATGCAGCTAAGGCGTAATTGCACTCTTTTCGTTGCAGGGCTTGTTTGGCTTCATGGACGGCTACTAATGAAGATGCACAAGCTGCATTTACTGATATACTCGCGCCCTTGAAGTCCATAATGTAAGAAATTCGATTGGCAAGAATACTTTCATAATTTCCAAGACAAGCGTAGCTATCTATCTCCAATTCGGGAAGGCACGCCATTTGGCGGTGATCTACCGTCATTACTCCGGCATAAACGGAAGTGATCTGATTCTGTAACCTTTGAAGTGAAATCCCGGAATCTTCAATGCATTGCCAGGAAACTTCAAGCATCATTCGTTGCTGTGGGTCCATATTTTTGGCCTCTCGGGGAGAGATACTGAAAAAGCGGTGATCAAAAGAATACACATCATCAAGCAGACCGCACCATTTACCAATGCTCTTATTCGGGGCGTCAATATCTTGAGAATAGAACTTCGATACATCCCATCGATCTGGAGGAATCTCCTTGACAGAATCCACTCCATTCGCAAGATTATCCCAAAACGTCGTATAATGATCAGCCTGCGGAAACCTGCATGCCATACCAACAATTGCAATATCTGTAAGGCGAAATCCTGGATCAATATCGGATGTTGGCTCCATGTTCTTCTTTTGTCGCATCATCACACCCCCCTGTCCCCACAATGCTAAAAGTTAGTTCATCTCAACGGCCATAGCCAATTGTTTCAGGCGCTCTTGCATAACCAAAACCGTATCTTCCATTAACTTTATGCCCACTTCAGCTACGCGGCGGTTTCTCCAGTCCTCCAGCGGTGTGCCTTTCACCCATTGATTAAAAGCTCCCAAGGCAGGACCACAGTGGATTTGATAATCGACCTGATGACCTGCTGTTCCTTCCATTGCAAGCATCGTACTGTGGGCAAAATACCACTTGAATACCAATGCCATTTTGTATTTGGGATTCTGTTCGGCTTTTTGTATTTCCTCCGGAGATCTATACTGAACGACCTGGCGATATACTTCTTCAAAGGTTTTTTTGAAATATTTGTTTTCCAGCTGCTGTTTGTTTTTTTCACTAATGTCATTTAAAGAATCATGCTGCCGGTACAAATCATAGAGCTTGTTCGCTCTGGCGGGGAAAAATACACCTTTGCGGAGAACCTGTACCTTGGCTCCAATCTCAAACATGTCTCCAGCAGGAGCATATTCCGTGTCGTGAATGTTCATATCCTGTAGTAAATCTTTGACAGCGTCACTAGTAGCTGCTTCAACCGTGCATTGATTGATTGAACCTGTTACGATAAAATCCGCTCCGAGCAAAAAAGCTGCTGCTGCTGCTTCAGGTGTACCAATACCACCGGCAGCACCAATGCGGACTTCTTTCGAATAACCGTACTTTTCCATCATTGTATTGCGAAGACGAACCATGGCAGGCAGCAGGACATACGCCACACCCGCATCTGTATGTCCACCCGAATCAGCCTCAAGGCACAGATCCTCTGCAATGGGTACTTTTTTCAGGAGTTCTGCCTGAACAGATGTAATCTTGTTTTCCTTCAACATCTTCTCAACCATGAATTCCGGAGCGGGGCTTAAAAATGCTTCAGCCACTTCAGGTCTGGATACTTTTGCAATAATGCGATTGGTTGCGGATACCCGCCCGTCTGATGAACGCTTCAGTCCATGGGCACGGTACTTGATTAATGCCGGAGTAACACCCATGAAGGCAGAAGCCTCTACTGTATTTACACCTTTACGTAGTAATAAGTTAACCTGTTCTTCTTCACGTTCAGGATGTGTCATTTGATGAAGAAGATTTAACCCATATGCCTGTCCATCCTGCAAATGGTGTTGTATATAATCGATTCCTTCTTCGATCTGCTTCAGGCTTAACCCCCCTGTGCCCAAAAAGCCCATCATTCCCGATTGCCCCACTTTAACAACCATCTCCGCCGAAGCAATGCCTCTGTACATTGCACCTGTCAAATAGGCCATTTTCAGATTATAGTCCTTTTTGAAGGGTTTCGAGCCAAGAGACTCGGCCAGTCGAGTTTCTTGGTTGCCAGGCTGTACAACGGATGATATTGGAGTATCGGGGTGGACTGCTGACGATAATGGTTTGACAGACATGTCTTCAGGACGATATACGATGGGTTCGCACTCTGTCTGAATCTTGGTAACCAGCTTAGTCAGCACATTGCCTGGACCGATCTCTTCTATTGTGTTTACGCCCATGCCCATCAGAACCCGTACCGTTTCAGACCAGCGAACCGGATGTGTAATTTGGCGGACCAAATTGGCATGAATTTCATTTGTACGATAGGGTCGGGCTGTATAATTTGAGATGACGGTCATCGTAGGAGCGGAAAATGTATAACGCTGGAGATGCTGATCGAATTGTTTGGCTGATTTTTCCATATAACGCGAATGAAATGCGCCGCTGACCCTGAGAGGGATATACATCTGTGCACCGTTTTGTTCAAAAATTGGTTTGGCCTGATCAATGATTTCTTGAGGCCCTGCCAAAACAATTTGGGTCGGGGAGTTCAGATTGGCGATATCCAGTTGATACAGTCCAAATCGTTGAAGAATTGTCTTCAATGCACTCTCGGTTAAACCGATAACCGCGGCCATCCCCCCTTTAGGGGCCATGCTCATGATTTCTCCTCTTTTATGTACAAGCTTCAATCCTGTAGCAAAATCAAATACGTCTGCGGCAAAAAGCGCATTGTATTCTCCCAAACTGTGGCCCGAAACCAAACTTGGCTTTCTGCCCGTTTCCTTGATTTTATGTAGATACATCATGGCATTAACAACAAACAAAGCCGGCTGCGTATATTCTGTCAGGCTCAATTGCTGAGACCGATCGTACAAGCACAGTTCCTGAATGGAAAATCCAAGAATATCATCCGCTTGCCGGGTCAACTCTGGAAACTGCTCAAATAATCCTTCACCCATGCCCAACTTCTGTGATCCCTGCCCTGGAAATACATATGCCCACAAAGGTTCATCCCCTCCAGTTTCATTCGAATTGGCGTAACGACTAATGATCTCTTCCACATGTTTTGCATCCTGATGGAAGGGAGTCATGGTTATATATGTTCGTTCCTTCCTGTGGCTAATCTGATTTATGAGGCTGGAAAGTGTACCCGAAGGCCCCAAATCCAGAAATATACTATCCGGTTTCTCTTCTCGTATATGAGATATCGCCTGAGAGAAAAGAATCGGTTCCTTGACAACTCGCCAAAAATGATCGGTTGATACCTTGGTGACAGCTTGTCCGGTCAAGCTAGAGACAAGCGGAATCTGGGGTGCATCGTAAGACAGCTTGTCCAGATAGGCTAAATACTCTTTGGCCGCAGGATTGATACATGCTGAATGGAAGCCATGAGTAACAGACAGTCTGACATGAGAAATCCCTTCGCCTTTTAGCCAATTCTCCGCTATTGTAAGCCCTTTCAACTCCCCCGAGATGACTAGATGATTTGACGAGTTCACAGCAACAAGCTCACACTCCGCATGTAGCTCCGGATTAGTGTCATAGATGTCACGACTATGCAATACAGCCAGCATGCCTCCCGGAATACAAGTCCTGTGTATAATTTCAGCTTGTCTATACACTGCTTCCAGTCCCGCCTTGGGAGTTATTACGTTGGATACAGCCGCTGCAGCGAACTCCCCCAAACTGGTACCAACAACGGTTGTGGGTATAACCCCGTTCTCCATTAATGTCCTTGCAAGCGCATATTCCAGCATATAAATGGCGGGATGTGTAATTAGAGTTTCTTCGAAACTATCAGAATAAGGCCGATTTGAATCATATAATTCCTGTATAATGGATCTGCCGCCGATGTCTTGAACCCAACGATCCATCTGCTGCATCCATCGGCGAAATACCGAATAACTCCGGTATAATTCTTTTCCCGCTTGAAGATATTGTGAACCCTGACCGGAGAACATAAAAACAATGTTTTCTTTCATATGCCACTCCTCTTGTTCCTTCACACAAAGCTTTTGGCATCCGGCTGATTCCTTCTCATCCGGAAAGCAATAAACTGTTCTTCATCGAAAATATTAAAATATATGTTTCTCTCAAGCAGCATCTGAAGTGTCTGACCCGGTTCAATGCCAAATGAATGTGCAGGGTATACCCTGACGGAAGGGTGTATTTGCTGCCGTATTTTTTGCAAACTCTGATACATCGCACCTGGATCCCCTCCGCGTTCGGAGCATATGCCACATCCCTCTGCAAACAGAGTATCTCCTGTAAAAATATGATTTGTTAATGAATAGCATATAGAGCCCGGCGTATGTCCTGGGGTGTTTATACAGGATATTAGTGTATTGCCCATTAAAACGGCATCTCGATCCTTTACAGGCTTCAAATTCTTACAGTGGTACCTAAAAAAATCAATTTCGGCACCCCCCATATAAACCTGAGGATTAAAACGGTCGAGCAATGCCCCCACAAGATGTACATGATCCGTATGGGAATGTGTCAACAGGATGTGTGTGAGTTTGGCCTGCTCAGCTTCCAGGGAATCCAGAATGGCTTCGAGGTCCCAGGAAGGATCAATAACCGCTGCCTCCCGGGTCGTTTCATCAACGACAATATAGCTATAATTAATGAATGCTTCATAACTGGATTTAATAGAAATCACCTTGTATTCACTGGTTGTCATATGAAGTTCTCCTTGTTAAACAAATGAAATGATCATGTACAAACACGCAAAACCAACGATAAGTATAAACGGTGTATCTACAGTATGGGGTGAGAATGCCTCAGCTAGAGTTACAGCTATAGGAAGAACCAGCAGTGCAACAACTAATTGTGGAACTGTAAAACTGCTTGCAAACACCAAAAGGATCAATACTGCGGATAAGAACACACATAAACTGCCTTCGATACTTCTCGTAAACTTTTTCTTCGAAAATAAGGCATGAACACGATATTTATGTTTTCCAAAGCGAATACCGATCGGTTCGGCTAGCCCGTCTCCTAGTCCATTGATGATAACGGGAATAAAGGCCAGCGTACCATAACCTATGCTTTGAAAATACAGAAAGCAGGGTGCCAGAACGACGTAGCCGGCAATTAATTGCGTATTCATCCACAGCAAAGTATGAGGACGATCTTCCGGACGATCAAAAGAAGCAAACATGCGTTGAACCAATACACTTTTCTCGCGAATTGGCTTAATATAAATGAGCATAATAACGCAGTTCATCAGCATTCCGACGATAAAAATGGGCCCGGTATATCCTGTACTGGAACTCACGATCAATTCAATAGCCATTGGTGTAATAAAAGACATGAAATGAACAATTTTACGAGCGTAATTCACACGCAACTGATATTTGAGTACAATCGTACCGATCAAAAATTGGATTCCATACAGTATGACAAACATGATGCTTTGCTTTATGATGAATGGTGTCATATTTTGCGCTCCCACCCCAGTAGATGAATCTCCCTTGATAACTACCTATTTCCAAAAAAAAAGCAAAAGGGAATCTTTCCTTTTCAATGTGAGTTGATAAAAACACTGATCATGGATAAGACTCCCGGCGACGGTTAATTTATTCACATGTAATAGATAATAAGAATGCTCTAGTTTAGCAAAAAGATCCAAAAAGCGGCTGCCAATACAAAACGATAGATTGCAAAAGGAATCAGTTTAATCCGGTTAATCAACTTCAGGAAAAATTTAACTGCAATCATGGCTACAATAAAAGCAGTCACAAACCCCGTAATAAATAAGGGAAGATCATCAACCGACAGATAATCCCAGCTCTCGTATAAATCCTTCAGTGAAGCTCCGAACATAATAGGAAGTGCCATTATAAACGTAAATTCCGAGGCTGTTTTGTGACTCATGCCTGCTAGCAAACCTCCCGATAGCGTAGCACCCATTCTCGAAAAACCGGGAACAAGTGCAAAGCACTGGAACAGACCTACGATTAAAGCCTGCCGGTACGTGACTTGATCCAATGTTTCTGCAGCCGGCTTTTTTGGTTTAAATATTTCGGCTGCAATCATCAGAATCCCGCCAAGGATTAACGTTACAACAACCGTTTGAGCACTGAACAAAACCTCTTTTATGTAATCGTAAAAAAATACGCCCCCAACACCAAAAGGGATAACACCAATAATGATATGAATAAGTGTTAATTTTTCCGTAGACTTTGTCGCTTTCCGATCTTCTCCAACATGGATACCGAGGATGCTGAGAATTCGTTTCCAGAACAGAAAAGCCACAGCCAGGATTGAACCGAGTTGGATTACAATCTCAAATGTCGAAGCACGCACAGTACCCTCGAAACCTAGCAAATGTCCCACCAAAATCAAATGACCTGTAGATGACACTGGGGCGAACTCCGTAAGTCCTTCCACTATACCTAGTATAAGCCCGATAATAATATCCACTAATTTTCCTCCAGATCCAATGAATTAAATTTATCGTGGTATGAATTCACAAAAATCGTTATATTTTGATAAACATTTACACTAGATTCGCTCCTCCCCAAAACTCTTAAACAAAATGGTAATGGATGCATCAAATTTTGTCAATAAATCCAATGAATAAATTTTATTTGTTTTTATTCCATAAATCTACCTCATCATGTTCAAACTGGACTTGACCTGAAAACCCCTTATAGAATAAATATGTCAACCCCTTACCTTATATACTAAAACCTGTTGAGTGATGAGAATTGTTCTTTGATCACTCGTTTCCACTCTCACGAAAACACCCTATAAAGTAGACGACGTGTCTGCTCCATAGGGTGAAATAGCGTAGTTGTGATGTCGCCTCAAGTCACTGTGACTTGGCGTGTTTTCTGGACTTGTTATGTTGCACAGACTTGATCTTTTTCACCTCAATCGTAGCAGGCTCCTGCGGATGTTCCACCGGGTACATTTTGCGGAACAATAATGTCTGTAGTACAAGGAATGACCCCCCAACTGTCCAGTAGAGCGGCATCGCTGCCGGAGCTGTAAGAGAAAAGAATGCCATCATCAATGGGGAGAGATAACCCATAATAGCGAACTGTTTTCGCTGCTCAGGCGCCATATTGGCTTGTGATACCTTGGCTTGAATCAGATATATGACCGCGACCACCACTGCGAGTACGTAGTCCGGCGCTCCCAGTTTGAACCACAGGAACGAGTGGGAGGATAACTCCGGTGTAAGTCGGATGGCTGTGTAAATACCTGAAAGTATAGGCAATTGAATGAGCATCGGCAAGCAACCAATGTTCAGTGGATTGAACTTATGTTTCTTGTACAGCTCCATCGTTTCCTGAGACAGCTTTTGCTTATCAGCAGGGTCATTTTTGCCTTCATATTTTTTCTTGAGCGCATCTATCTCGGGTTTCATGGCGTTCATAATGACTCGTGTTCCCTGCTGGGACTTGGCTTGACGCATCATCAAGGGTAACAGCGCTAAACGAATGACCAGCGTAATCACGATAATCGCGACCCCGTAGCTTCCGTTAAATATAGTGGCAATGTGCTGAATCAGGTACGACAGTGGAAATACGATATAGTGATTAAAAAATCCCGGTGTCGACGAAGTAATCTCCGACACGTTGTTGCTGCATCCGGCAAGCAGCATGACTGCAAACAAAATGGCAATCAGGCCATAGATCCGTCCCTTGCCCGATCTAAAAGTGAATCCCTTGTTGGTCTTGTTTTCCATATATATCCTCCTCGTTGATTTGTTGACCAATCGTTCAACGAGGAATGACAATCTGAATCATCTTCATCGGGCGCTTCTCTTCGTCTGATCATGCGGCTCCAGACTTCCTGTCTGTGTTGTCTGTCCAAACTCAAAGCGGGAAGTACTGGTTCAAGTCCACCACCGGCGCTACCTTCCATCCAATACTCTGTCATGCCACAGTGAAGATGGGCGATATAGGCATAACTGACGGTGAAGATGAGTCCAATCGAGAATAAATACGGTAATAGTTCCTGAAGTTCAAACAAGGGATTCACCCCCTTTATAGGTTAGTTTTTATATTATAACACTTACATATTGTTTTTGCATAAATCCGTACGTGAAAACAACTACTATTCAGCTATTCCGTTCTCAATTTGGACAACTCTAGCTCAGCTCGGTGTCTTGCCACGTTATAAGAAGGCCAGGAACAATCTGATGTATCCATATCCAGATATGCTTGACGTTCCAGCATTTCCCTCTTGAGATCCGGAAACTCCTCCAGAGCAAACTCACGAAGTAACGGAACTGCATCTGCTGACAGACTCGCCAGATAGGTTGCATCAATATTGCCAGTCTGATGATAACGTTCAATATTCAGCTCGGCAATCCGTTTATCCATGCCCACATAGTTGACTGCAACATAAGCTGTGAGCGCCAGCACAATATACCAGCGAATCAGCGGTATTGATGTGTACCGTATACGAAGGCCGGCAATCAGCAACAGGAGTGCGAGGAAGATCATGAATGCGTGTACCAAGAAGCGGATGTACGTATATCCATATGCCTGCTCATACAGATTCAGGCGCATAAACGCGGAATACAACATAATTGCTGAACAACTGACCAGAATCAGGAGAAGTACCTGATGCACGATGGAACCCGCTTTGCCACTCGAACGGGTATACTGCAAAGCAACAATAAGAATAAAGAAGTTAATACCTGTGACGAGAATTAACTCCGCGAATCCACTTCTCGCATAGTCTGCGTAAGACAGATCTACCGGAAGATGCCCCTCTCCTGCACCAAACAGATACGAAAACTGTACAAGTACAAACAAAACGTACACACAGTTAATGACAATCAGCATCGTCCCCACAATGATAGGGTCCAATCTGAATGGTTCCCGCTGAACCGGAGTGCGTTCGGGCTCGGGTGTAATCTTATTGGTAACCTGACCTTCAGTGGCCGGGTCCACAGGAGAGAATATATAGGTGTGATCACGCTTATCAACCGTGGATGCTGCTCCATTTTTCCAATGTGCGTTCGCTCTCTTCTCTGCCTCATATTGCATTGGCTGTACAAATCCCCATACATAACCGAACAGCAATACACCTGCGATGACAATCCAGATGATTCTCGGTATCCCTGGAGTAAAAGCCAATTGATTCAGCCACTCCGGAAAACCGGCTAAATACTGATCAAAGATCCCGTCAGCAGAGGACAGTAATGCAACGACTATAATGAGGATAGGCAAGGACGCCACAAGACCAATGAGTACTTTGAAAACAACTGTTTTCTGGGATTTGCCCATGCCACGCCCGCCTGCTCTCACAGCAATAGCAGCAACAGTCCCCCAATGACGTATGGCTTGAGGCAGCAAGTGGTCAATAGCCGTACCAATCAAGCCAATCTCCCACCACTGCTTCCGTTTTCTGCCCATCAGATACGTCATATGTAAGATAACTACGCCAGGTATGACCAGAAAATTAAGAACATACAGCAGTTCATTGTCGTATAACAGGAACGTTAGTGACAACAATAGCACTACAGCCGCTACAAAAGCATCAATGAACTTGAAAGACCTCATGCGATCCCGTGCAAACAGATACATGAACACATAAAAGAGAATTACAAAGATAGGATACGATACGCCAATCTCATTACCATAGAATAAATACTGGTGAATGATTGCCAGCATCCAAGCAGACAGTAGCGTGATTAGAGCGCGTTGCGGTGAAGCCATTATTTTATCAATCATGGGAAAAACCTCCATTAACCTTTCTATGCTATATTCTAGATGATAAAATAGGAATATAAATAGAAATTAAATTCGACAAAACTTCTTATTTTAGAGGAATACGTCAGAGTTCACCTCCAGGAGGGAATCAACACTTGAAATTACATCAGCAATATCTGCTGTTGCATCGCCATTACGGCCACCACACAGAACATGAACTTACACTCGCCGATCTCGCTGAGTTGCTAAATTGTACACATCGCAATACGTTAACGATTGTCAAAAAGATGGTTGCCCATGACTGGGTTCATTGGGTTTCCCAGCGTGGCAGGGGTCGGCGTTCTTCACTTACCTTGCTTGTTCCGGCTGATCAAATCGCCGCAGAATATATGATGCAGGCCATGAATCGCCGGGAATTGCAGGAAGCTGCCGAGCAGGTGAGCGCATTCTCCAGTTCAACAATCATGCAGGTTCATCTAAACCAGTGGTTGCTTGGGTATTCAGGACATCATACGGAAGCCGGCACCAATAATGAGCAGATTGATACGCTTCGGTTGCCCCTGCGCCAACAGCTTCATGCGCTTGATCCGCTGTACATTAATCTATTAGCTGAATCCTTTGTTACCAGCCATGTCTTTGACGGGTTGGTTCAGCGGGGCGAACAGGGAGAGATTCTCCCATGTCTCGCTCATACCTGGGATGTCAGTGCAGACCGAAAGACCTGGATCTTTTATTTGCGAAAAGGTATTACATTTCACGATGGTCAGTTGTTGACGGCCCATGATATTGTTCATACGTTTGAACGGCTGCAATCTACAGATCGCCGGACACTGTACCGTGATGTAAGTAAACAGATTCTATCTATTGAAGCGGTCGATTCCTTAACCGTGTGTTTCCAGCTTAAAAATCCTCATGAATTGTTTTTGTCCTTCCTGACAACAAGTCGTGCGGCGATTGTACCCTCATCAGGAACAAACGAACATAAGATGAAGCATTCGAGTGATGTGCATGGGATGCAAAAACCTGTTGGGACGGGACCGTTCAAGGTCACCGCCTGGGATGATCACTTGTGCAGACTTGAAGCCTTTTCATCGTATTTTCAGGGTAGAGCCCATATGGACCGGGTAGATATCCTGCAAATTCCGTGGAGTGCCTCGGCAAAAATGGATGATAGCCAAGATATCGAAACTCCGTTCTTTCATCTTGTTCATAATCCGTCTTCGTCTGCGGGTGCAGACTGGACACAGATTAGTGCAGGGGTGATGGTTCATAAATTACTCACGTGTAATACGCAAAAAACCGGACCGTTAAACGATCCGGAAGTAAGAGCACACCTTCAGTCATGCCTTGCTGGAATGTATAGAGATGACGGACGTGGAGATAACTCTGAGGTCGTGGAGACTGATTTTAGTGCCGTGAATACCAAGAAAGTCCAAGTCCACTCGGAGGGATTTAGCGATATATCGATGAGTTCCGTATCCTCCAGTCCCGTCTCCCTGCACATTGCAACCATCCCACAATATCGCAGGGATGCCCAACATCTGGCGTCCATACTGGAGCAGTGCGGTTTCTCCTGTACTGTCCGTACTGCTACGATGGAGCAGTTCAAAGGAAATCTGCGGCTGGAGTCTGATCTGATTCTCTTCTCTCTCATTCGGGACAGGGACGAAGAACTGCGAAGGTATGATCTCTACTCTACGTTATCTGAGCATCTGGAAGATTCTACTCGTATAACGATCCATGAGATCTTGCAAACCATCGTAGCCTCTCCCATCGCTGCGGATCGAACTCGTGAATTAGACCGCATTGAGCAATTTTTGGTTGGTCAGAATTTACTGTTCCATTTATCCGAAAAACCGGTAGAAACCGCTTATCTGCCTTCGGTACGTGGTATATCTTTCAACAGCCAGGGCTGGGCGAACCTGCGTCATATCTGGTTTCCTTCGCAGGTGATGAAGTGAGATTGTTATGGATTGTGCTAAAATAAGCAAATGATATTAGCTCACATCTTACACGCACTTGCACCATACTAAGGAGGCATTACATTCATGAGCAAACTAATTTTCTTTCTCGGCGGGGCCGGAAGCGGCAAGACCACCCTTGCCAAAGCCCTTTCCCGTAAACATAAAGCGGCTTTCTTTGATATGGATATTCTGCTTCGTCCCGCGGCTGAGGCGATCATGACCCTTCAGGGACTTGATCCATCCGACCGAGATTCGCCTGAATACAAAAGGTTATGCCGTGATCTTGGGTACCGCATTACGATGGATGCTGCTCTGGATAACGTTCAGTTGGGTATCGATACGATCGTTGTGGGGCCATTTACCAAGGAAATCGGTACCCCGGATTGGATTGCTCAGGAACTTGCACGAATTGGACATACCATGGATGATACGGATGTGCGTGTTGCCTATATTTATCTGGAGAATGAAGCGTTGTATCACAAGCGGATCACAGCAAGACAATCCCCACTAGATGAATGGAAGTTAGCCAACTGGGATGCCTTCACAGCTTCTCTTGTCCGTAAAGAAATAGCCTGGCCCCTCCCTGCTTCATCCGTCGCTTATATTGATAATTCCAGTGATGATCCTGCGATTGCCTATTCTGAACTTGAACGACGGATGTACGAGTAGTTTTATAAAATCTACTTCCCACATGTCGCTTCGCATGGAAAATAAAAAGACGAAACAAAAAGAGGTATTTGTCGAGATCCCTGTTGGGTCCATCATGACAAATACCTCTTTTCATATATTCAAGATCATTCAAAACTCACTCTTCATCCTCAACAATTGCGGGATCACGCAAAAAGGTTTGCGGAAGTCCTGCCGTAATAAGCGCGTACTACGGAATCGCCATCACATTTGAACTGATAGATTATAGATGTACTTAGATGTAAGAGAACGAACATATCTCAACTCAAAGGAGAATTTCATGAAATCTCACGTAGCAACATGTCCAACTCGACAACAACAAGAACAGAGCTCCAAATCAAATCACAGGTGGAAACGTGCCATAGCCAACATCCTCCTGGGTGCATCTCTGAGTTTTACCACAATAACCAGTGTATCGGCAGAGAGCAGTCCCCCTCTTCCTCAGGTAAGCCCTCAGGAAACTGAATCGTTCATCAATCAATTCTTCGCCCAGCCTGAAGTGAAGTCTGCTCTGAAAGGTGCGGTAGTCACCGTTGTTCACGATCAACAGATCGTGTTGAATAAAGGATATGGCTATGCCAATGTGGCAAAACAAATCCCCGTCGACGCCGACTCCACTCTATTCCGTGTAGCCTCCATCTCCAAAACGCTGACAGCAACCGCCATTATGCAATTGGCCGAGCAAGGTAACGTAAAGCTTGATCAGGATATCAGCGCATACACAGACGCTTTGCATCTGACCAACCATACCGGAACATCGTTAACATTGGAACATCTGATGACCCACACCAGCGGGTTTGATTTCACAGATGCAGCAGCTACAGACAGAGAACTTGAAAGTTCTTATCCGCTTGAGCAATTCATCCAAGACAACAAACCGTCCGTTGTTCGCAATCCAGGAGAAGTTTTCCGTTACGACAATTACGGCTATGCACTCTTGGGTTACATCGTTCAGAAACAGTCCAAACTTCCGTTTGAGACTTATGTACAACAACATATATTTAACCCTCTTCATATGTCGGATAGCCATTTTACCCTAAGCAAAGACACGCTAGGAAAACTCGCAACTCCTTATGGCGCTGAAGGACAGGAGCTTCCGCAATACCCCAATATACCGGACAGCTCCCCTGAGGGCGGATTAATTACAACTGGACGGGATATGGCTCACTTTATGCTTGCGCAGCTCAATCAAGGTTCGTACCAGGGTGCACGTATACTCGAACCGTCATCCGTCCAAGCGATGCAAACGTTGGATGTGTCCATACACCCGGATATACCTGGCACAGGTTACGGATTCGAATCCACCTATTCGCAGTATAATCATGGACGGAAAGTCGTGAGTAAAGCAGGCGATCTTGACGGATTCCACTCCAATCTGTGGCTGTTGCCTAACGAGAAGACTGGACTATTTATCGTCTCCAACAGTGATGGACCAGATGTGCGAGAAGCGCTTTTCCAAGCATTTATGGATCATTTTTATCCAAACAACGAGACGCATTATAGTGATTATAGCGTACCCAAGTCTTTACTTCTTACCTACGAGGGACTATATCGAGATATCCGTCTGCCCGCATGGTTGTATGATATTTCAGCAACAGAGAAAGGTCTTCAGGTTATAGATGCTTATGGCACTCACACTTTAACACCCGTTAAGGACATGTTGTTCATGGATGAGGACGGTAAGCTTGCTGGTTTCAAAAAAAATCAGTCAGGTGAAATCACATACTTCTATTACAACAAGTCAGATAGCTGGTCCGAGAAATTGCCAGAAGCCAAGCCTTATGAAGATGTGCCAGAAAACCATCCCTATGCTCCATACATCTATCGCTTAACACAGATTGGCCTGTATCCACAGGATCAATCCCTATTTGAACCGGAGAAACCTGTAAGTCGTGGGGAGTTCGTAACACAGGTTGTGGGCATAAGCGGGATGTCCATTTCAGCTCAATCACCAAAATTTAAAGATACCCAATCAAGTCCCTATGCCGCCTACATTCAAACAGCGCTTGAACTGGGTATTGTGCAAGGTAATAGCCATGGATTGTTCCATCCCGAGCAAGCCATAACAAGGCAAGAGGCAGCGGTGATCATATCGAGAACGGCACAACAACTCCTTGGCGCACCTGCCGTAACTGCCAATCTCATCGGTTCACAGGATCGTTGGGCTGAAGAAGGTGTCCAGTTTGTGGTTGCTCTAGGTCTCTACGGTCCGGAAGTATCCGTATCCAGCAGCGGTGCTGTGGATTATAGATCGAAGCAACCTATGCTCAGGCAGGAATCATCAGTTTTGATGTACAAAATGTTAGGCACTCTGCTACATTAACATAGAGTGATGCTCGGCAAGCCATGTCATTGCTGCATGGCTTGTTTTTCCACTTCATTTTACCAATGATGCATTTTATAAGAACGGATGATTACTCGCATGCGACTAAAACTTTCATTACATAGATTCATGAAAACTAAATTTAAATTCGTGTGGTTTGTAACTATGTTGTGCTTTATACTGACAGCCACGTATATCCATATCTCTTCATTTTCAAATCCTTATATCGGACTTTCGTTAACGCCAAATGCCTCTAATTCTTGGGCAGTACATGATGTAGATCCGCAAGGTTTAGCTTATACATCCGGAATTAGATCGGGTGACACCGTTAACTCGTTGGCATCCAAAGGAGAAGTCCGGTTACTCCATCAAAAAGGTGTATTCTTAGTGACTGAAGCCTTCACCATCGGCGTTGAGAATTCTCACGGTCAGGCATCCGAACATACCATGAAACCTGGACCACATGAATGGTTCAACATCGGCTTTTCATCCATAGTAGAATTATTGCTATTACTGACCGGAACCTATGCCTTGTTTAGCCAACCCGGTTCACGAGTGATGCGCCTGTTCTACCTCCTTAACCTGTCCATGGCCATATGTATACTGACGATATACACATCCCAGTTGCCTTTATCCAATTATATTCTGGCCTTTTGTGCGGCATGGTTACCTTACTGTCTAACTGCTTTTTATGTGTCTTTTGTGTTCCGTACCCGTCTGCATCGTTTCCGGTGGTTACTATTCATCAGCAGAGGTATTGCAGTCGCTTATTCTGTAGGCCTGGTATTTCTGTACATCAAGCAGTGGATGATGACCGATGTTCAGTTCAATCAAGGTATTACTACCGTCAGTACTCCTGCTGCACCGTCTGGTCCAACCAATATGCTTAACTTTATTCTTTGTGCAACCCTTCTGATCTTAATCTGGATGACATGGGTTAATCGTAAAAGCTACAATCGCAAGGAGCAGAACCAGCTATTGCTCATGTTAACAGGAATACTTGTTAGCCTGATTCCCTTCATCATCTGTTTTGCTATTCCAACCCTGCTTCAAGGTGAACCATTATTGCCTGTAGAGTACACATTAATTGGATTTCTGCCTTTATCATGGATGTTCACTTATGTACTTGTACAACGGAGTATGCTTGACCTCAAACTGGTTATGCCAAGATTGATGATTCATGGACTATATGTTTTGATCGTATTTTCACTGTTTCTGGCTGCTTCTCACCTGCATTCGTTAATTCATATCAGCTTACTGTTTGTCTCGTTTTTGCTGATCACTTGGGCGTATCAGTACACGCTCACCCGCTCACGCAAGAAAAACAAACTTAACAAAGACTGGTTGGAACACCAGCAACTGCGGTTGACTGTGCGAATGGCTGAGCAGCAAAACATGCGGGACATGATTCACGTGTTTGCCGAGATGTTCCACAAGATGCTGGATATTGAAGGTGTAATTGTCATATGGATTGATGATAAGCACAGATATTCTCAGGAAGGTACAGGGATTTTTACTTCCATTCAGAATATAGATAACCAGGCGTTGGATATTGAAGTTTTACGACAAAAATATGATTTGGCACAGGTTTGGGAGCTGTCAGGTGAACCAACGACGGAGATGGCGGGATTTCTGGGCATTGGTCACAAAGAAAATCGCACCTTTTTTTCAGCAGAAGAGCAGGATATCATTGATCAAGGCAGGCTGGAAGCGATTCGAATGCTCGTCAATGGCAGACTCTTATCCGATCTTAAGAAGCGATATGAACACCGTGTAGATCAGACAACGCTTCATGAACACCAGATACGCCGTCATCGGGAGTTCAATGATATTTTGATGGAAGTCCAACAGGCAGAGCGTATGAAAACCTCATATTTCCTTCATGACCAACTGCTTCAAAACCTGATTTTCCTGTCTCGTGATTTGGAGGAATTACACGATACCGGAGAGACGCGTAAGGATCAAACGGCTGTTTGGCTGGAGTGCCTGTATGCTTCCCAGAGAGATATACGTCAATTATGTGATGATCTCTACCCTCATATTATGGATCGAAGCGATCTTGAGGAAGCGTTGCAATGGCTTATCCGTACACTTCAAATGCAAAGTGGGATCAGAATGGAACTTAACTACAACGCCCTCTTTGAAGAGTTAAAGTACGAACCTCTAAAGTCCACTGTTTTTCGGACGATCCGTGAACTCATTATGAATGTAATGAAACACGCCGAAGCTGCGTTTTGCTCCATTCAGGTACATACAAGGGATAATGACTTGATTCTCCAAGTAGAGGATGACGGCTTGGGATTTAATGTTCATACCACATTTGATACTGCAACAGGGCACTTCGGTTTGATATCCATACAAAGCAGCATTCAACATCTGGGTGGAGAATTCACCATACATTCCAGCCTTGGCAAAGGAACCTCCATCAACATTCGTTTGCCTTTAACCAAAGGAGCTATTGAATAATGAACGAACCAATCACAGTCGTACTGCTTGATGATCATCCTCTGGTCATGGAAGGCCTCAACAACCGTTTGAATCGTGAACCAGACATACAGGTAGTGAAGACATTCAGCGACCCATTGCTTTTTTTATCCGAAGTAGAGGCGCTGCGGCCAGATGTTGTTGTGATGGATATCCGCATGCCCCAGCTTGACGGGTTCGAGGTTGTGAGAAGATTGAAAGATCAATACGGGTTATCCGTTAAAATCATACTGTTATCCGGATATAACTATCACGAATTCCAGTTAAAAGCTTATGATCTGGGCGTCCATGCCTACTTGTCGAAACAAGCAACGTATGGACAGATTATTAACGCCATTCACCAAAGTATGTTGGGTCATGTTCTTATTCCAGAGACCATGTTATCCCCTAATCTGGAGGAATCACTCACGGCAACAGAACGGGAAATACTTAACCGAATTGCACTGGAGATGACCAACAAGGAGATTGCGCAGGATCTGGCGATCAGTCAACGTACAGTGGAGTATCATATAACCTCTATTACACAGAAATTCGGTGTGAAATCTCGAATTGGTGCTGTAGTCAAAGGCTATCAGGCAGGGATTCTCGGTGACGTAACACTCCCAGAGAAACGGTAAAAACATATACCACTTTAAAAAGAACAACAAAAGAGCGGCAGAACACCCTGTAATGCAACCTGAGGTTTGTTCTGAACCGCTCTATCTGTTGGTTTACTTTCCCTAATAAAGTGCATTCATGCTTGGTACGTGTGCTCCCTATGCGCGCTGACGCGCCGCATGACGTTCAGCAATACGAGCCGTGATTATTCCATGACTCTCATCGATTTCTTCCGGTGTACACGCGGCTTTCAGCTCATATACTTTCACTGGTGAACGATCAATGATATCCAAAAATGAATCAAAAAAGGTCATGTCTTTACTATGAATGTATGGACACCAATGATCTGATAACCCTAAGGTTTCATGAATATGCACGCCAACCACGTGATCAATCAATGTGTTAGCCTCACGTACATTATCGTACAGCCCCATTCGATCCATCATCATGCCGTGACCAATATCGTACCATAGACCAAGCGGTGCGCCCTTCATTTGCCCAATAATCGTTCCGGCTTCATGCAAAGTCGGCATCTGATAACAGCGTGAACGGGTCTCAATACCGAAATTCACCCCATATCCTCGCTTTTCAGACAAGTCACATACCTCTTCCAGACTCTCCTGAATCCGGCTCAGGTAATGTGCGCTGCCATCTTCCCGCTTCTCCAGCATCTCTTGCCATAAAGATTGATATGCCGGTGAGTCCGGCCCCTGATCGTGGTATATCTTTTTCAACGCTTCATCTATGTTGTATTCAAACGGAACCTCACCGGGATGTACAACAACAGCCTTGGCACCATAACGATGTGCGTACTCGGCTGAGCGAAGTAACAGTTCAATCGCCCGTTTGCGGCGCGGTTCATCATCGAATCCAAGCAGGATGGAATCCGTTCCGTAATCCGGATCAGCCACATGCGGAAATGTATTATGCACACTGGATACACCGATCTCTCCCCGTTCAATCATCGGCTCTATCGTCTGCAGCATCTCTTCCGTAACGTTATAATTCAGTTCAACCTGTTTGAATCCGAGAGACTTGATCTCCTCAATCATGCCTTGTCCGGTCGTATGACGTTTGATATTCCAACATGTTGAGAACGAATATTCTTGTTTGTCTGTGTACATACTTGGTCCCCCTGACACTCATTCTATCGGCCATTCATATTCCATTTATCTCTATCTATATAAGTTGAACCAATAAACTTTACACTAGATCACTCCAATTGCAGTACCATCTTCCGATCGCTGTTATCCCCAGATTTTTTTGATCCCCTTCTCCAAAGGGAAAAATCCGGTGATAGCTTATGCTTCCGATGCAGCTTTCTTGCAGAAAGCTTTCAGGCGAACGCTCCGCTTCTTCAGATCGGTTCTGCACTCTTCGTTCTCGTGTAAATGTTCAGTTCATCTTATCTACCTATTTATTCCTCAAACCGTTGTCTTCACGGAGAGTCAATTCAAATCTCATCTTGTTTGCCGTCTTCCCAGGCACATAACGATAGATGATCTCCGCATGATTCACGTACATTAACACAGATGGTTCAGGCGCTTCAGCCTTCACGGCACACGTAAGTCCAGGGAACTGCCATAACGCTGGTGTAATATCCTGCTGACGAAGGGATGGCCCTCTGATTTCAAAATAAACATCGATCTCTTCCTCCGTATAGAGCTTCACATCAATGGTTAACGAATCAGGTGTGAGATCCGCATCGAACGTTATTCCGCGCAGATGACTATTCCACCCCTCGCCCACCTCACGGCGGATCAAGCGAAGATAATAACGCTCCCCCGTCTCTGTCTGCCAGTGGATCGTGGCTGGATGCATCTGGCCGTTGGTATTCACACTTCCCGACATGGCCCCGATCATCCGGTCCTCACCAATCCAGGCTTTGGCTGTACACAAATTCCGATTGGACGTTGGATCATTGCGCTCACACAGTTCCATGAACTGTTTCTGCACAAGCCGATCCTCTTGATGATCCTTGAAATATGGCACGGCTTCAGCGGGCACATCCACCCCAAGGAGCGCAATCAATGGATCATGCCCAGATTCACAGTTGATTCCTGCCAGATATTCATAGCCTTCACCGAGCAAGAGATAGATAAATACACCGATCGAACTATGTTCTCGCATCTCCATGTCGTACGCCCGAGAGAACGGGCCGGAGAGATTTTCGAGGTTGGCATTGTAATATAGCGCAATGTTATTCCACAGCCCATGTTCAATCCGGTGTCCAATTTCGATCAAACGTTCGGTGAGTCCATACTTTCGATACATGCCAAGCACGGACAGATCCACCCCATAATACGTTGTCGTATTGAACTCCGCGAATGTACCATCGTATTGTTCAAACTCTTTTATCAACCCCTCCGCCTGTTCATCCGAATGCTGAATCCAATCTGTTCGGTTCAAACGATGGCCGTAGTAGTGGGTGATGAAAATATGCATTAACTCAATATTGGTGTTCATCGGGATTACGTCCGATAACCTGCGTTCTATTGATCCTTGAACAGCCAGTTCCATCGCATAATCCATCCGTTTCACGAGTGTCTCCGGCAGTAGATCGGCGAATTCAGCAGTTACAACCACACAGACACAAGCGATAAACTCACGCCAGTTGGGATCATAGCTGATCCAGACTGGTGGCAGAACCTGATTCACTGCCGAATAAAAAAGGTTTTTCAGTTGTTTGGGGTCTGCTGCCTCTGTTAGCAGAGAACCCTCTTCCTGTAGTTTATGGATAAACTGCGCAGACACCTTCTCAAAGGTGCGTTCCAGGAAATAGGCCGTGCCTGGCGCAAAAGATTTCCAAGCGTAGTGACCCGCTGGTGGATGCACATCATTGGGTCGGGTCGCGAAGGTCCCGTGATAGATCTCATCCGGAGCGTCATATTGAACATCGAGCACCTTGTGGAACACTCCTATCGCGCGTTCCACATCACCAGGCTCATTTCGAATCAACAACCCGAGTGCATAATGTGCACTCGCTCGTGTGCTGTGCTGCGATGAATCCTCCTCTTCAAAACTCCGAAGCAGATCCAATTCCTCGTCATAAAAGCTATCCATCATCAACATGGACTGATTTATAAGATACTGCTGCTCTTTCGACATCTTCTCTACCATTCGTTGTGTCATGTCATGGACCTCCCGAGACTGTTAACCTTTTACAGCACCTACCATTACGCCACTGATAAAGTACCGCTGCAACCACGGGTACACAAGCAGGATCGGTAACGTGGAGAATATAACACTGGCTGCTTTCAGACTCTCAGGCAGTACTTGAACAGCACCAATGCCTTCGTTCTGCATCAATTCTGTAATCTGGTTTTGCTGAATCATCTGATACAACTTCAATTGCAAAGGATATAGCTCAGGCTTCGTAATATACATGAGTGCATCCTGGAAACCATTCCACCGTCCTACCGCGTAGAATAAGCTCAGTGTCGCCATAACCGGTAGGGACAGCGGCAAGATAATGCGCATAAGTGTTCCGAAGTGGCTGCTTCCATCAATGCCTGCTGCTTCTTCCAGACTTTCAGGAATACCTCGGAAGAAGGTAATGAGGATAATCATGTAGAACGGACTAATCAATCCAGGCAGAATAAGTCCCCATGTGCTATCGAGTAAATGTAGATTTTTGATCAGAATGTACTCGGGGATAATGCCGCCACTGAAGAACATCGTCACCACAATGACAAGCATGAACCACTTGCGCCCTTTCAGATTACTCTTCGCCAGTGGATAAGCTGCTGCGATAGTCATCACCATGCTTAGCACCGTACTCAGGACGGTCAGCCAAATGGTATAGATCAGGGAACGAATCATTGATCCATCTGCAAATACTTTGGTGTACGCCTCAAAGGACAACTCTTTGGGGAAAAAGGAAACTTCTCCTGAACCGATCGCCCGGTTTGAACTGAGCGAGATCGCAATAATATGAATGAATGGTGCAAGGCACAGCACCATCGTAATGATAATAAGAATGACGTTTACCGTGTTGAATATTCGATTCGCCGTGTTTTCAGACATCTCACTCACTCCTTACAGATCATATGTGAATCTAATCCACTACATAATGCTCTCATCAGTTAATTTCTTGGACGTGTAATTCGCTCCCAGTATGAAGACAAGTCCAACTAATGCCTGGAACAAACCTACAGCTGTTGCGAGCGTGACCTGACCAGATTGTAAACCGACACGATAGACAAACGTGCTGAGTACATCCGAGTATTCACGTACAGCCACGTTTCCGATAATAAACGGTCGGTCGAAACCGATGGAGATCATGTTGCCGACATTGATGATCAATAAGGTAACAATCGTTGTTTTGATGCCTGGCAAGGAGATATGCCAGATTCTGCGTAACCGACTTGCTCCATCCACTTCAGCCGCTTCGTAGAGTTCCCGGTTAATGCCCGTCAGGGATGCCAGATACAGAATCGTACCCCAGCCTGCACTCTGCCACACACCTACCGCAAGATACGTAAAGAGCCAATAGTTTTTGTCTGAAAGGAAAGGCAATGGATCAAACCCCATGCTCATTAAGATATTGTTAATGAAACCGGATTGCGTACCAAATACCTGAAGTACGATTCCTCCAATAATGACCCACGAAATAAAGTGAGGAATGTACAGTAAGGTCTGTGCCAACTTTTTGAACCAGGCCTTCTTCAGCTCGAATAATAAGATGGCCAGTATAAGCGGCGCCGGGAAGGAAACCAGTAAATCCAGCATGTTTAGCACTAACGTGTTGCGTAATGCCGTGTAGAACCCCTGATTTTGAAAAACTTCTCTGAATGCATCCAAACCAATCCACTCACTACCAGAGATCCCTTGAAAGAAGTTAAAATCCTTGAACGCAATCTGCACGCCATACATTGGCCCATACTTGAAAATAATGAAGTAGATCATGGGCAGTAGGAGCAACGCATATAGTTGCCAGTTTCTGCGGAAATAGATGCTTGTTTTCATAAACCTTCCCCCCATGTCATTCAGGATTCTTCATCAAGGCGATGTTGCCATCGCCCTAATAAAATCCCTGTTCTTTGTTGTCATACACATTTAGATGTGATCTCTACTCTACTTATTTCATCGCTTTGTAAGCTTCTGTACGTTCATCCAGGATTGCTTGACCACCGCTCGCCATGTAGTCCTTCATCATGCTGTCATACGTGGCTTCAAAATCAGCGGGTTTGGAAATGGTAGTTTTGACGAAAAACTCCATGAACTTGTCTTTTAAACCGTTACCGTAACGTGCTTCTGCATCAATCGGTTTGGAGAAACGTACTGGTTGAATGGTGTCCGTGTTAGAGATCGCTACCGACTTGCGCATATCATCCCGATACTTCGACTCTACCTGTACGACATAGGCCTCTTCATTTTTCTTGTCATCCCCAACGTATTTACCGTTCACGATAATGGCAATGTCACCGGAATTATAGATACGGCCTGCAATTTCAGGAGAAGCATCATCTTTGATCAGTGGTACCCCATCCACAAGTTCATAGTTCTCGTTTTCAACACCGAATTGCAGGTCGAACAGGTTGTTGCCCGAAGCCATCCAATCCAGATACTTCATCGCGGCTTCCGCATTTTTGCTCGATTTCGGGATCATGACATACATCGCATTGGGTGCATATGCCGGTTTGGCAAATTTGCCTTCCGAGTTTTTAAATGCATCAATTGGTGTAATCACTGCACCCGGTTGATTGGTTTGCAGGTTTTTGTACGTACCAGAGATATAAATCTCCCCTGCATCCTCAGTGTAGAATCCAACTTTCCCGTTAGATACATCTTCCCACAGCTTTTTCTTGTCTTTGTCGAGTCCAAAGTCCTTGCTCATTAATCCTTCATTATAAAGTGTGTTCATATATTTCAGGGCGTCCTTGAAACCAGGCAACAACGTTGGATAGTCATTGGAACCCAGTTGCTGCGTTAATGTATATTTCTGTTCTTCCGTCAGCGGTTCAATGAATGACCAGATCAGTGGTTCATATTGAGCCGAGGCAATCGACATCCCCATCGGAATAAGTCCTGTACCGACTTTACCCGGATCTTTTTCCTTAAAGGCCTTCAGTGTTGTATGCAGCTCCTCAGCTGTCTCAGGGGAAGGCAATCCGAGCGCGTCCAGCCAGTCCTGACGGACATAGGATGCGTACTTGCCAAGTACAAGACGTTTACCTGGAACCGCGAACTGTTGTCCATCGTATTGACCGTAGGCCAGCGTTTCATCTCCCAGGAACTTCTTCAGGTTAGGACCACTTTGATTGATCAGATCCGTAAGTTCGGTCAGACCTCCTTGCTCTGCATACCGGTTGAATGTTCCCGAATCGTAGGTAAAGACGATATCAGGTACTTCAGAGCCACTCGCCATCAGAACATTAAGCTTCTGTACTTCCTCCGAACGTGGTACTGGAACAAATTGAACATCGATGTTGTTTGGATCACCAAACTTCTCTTGAATGAAGCGAGTCAGATAACTGTCCGAAATGGTGTAGCCCGCCGGGGTGTTTCCCCGGTCGAAGATTTCTACTTTCAAAGTTGTTTTTTCCCCCGAACCCGACTCTCCTGATGAAGATGTCGATTCGCTTCCTGATGAACATGCAGATAATAATAGAGCGAACGCTGTTACCACTGCGAGGATTGAACTTGCCTTGCCTGCCTTACGTCTTTGAAATAATCTCATTTGACCTTTCCCCTTTCGCACACTCTCTGAATGGATTCACATGATTGCCACTCCACTTTGTTCATCCCATTTTGTTGCACCTGTGAATGTCACTAATCATTACATACGATCTGATATTTAGACAATAAACTATTTTCAAAATGTAAAACTCACGGTTTTTAAGTTAAATACTGCGATATATAAACATAATTCCTGACAATATACAATTTTCACACCTTTAATGTTAACTACAGTAACATAAAATGTTGTATTCTATTTGATTTCTCATACCCAATCTGGCATCCCCCAACTTGCAATAATCTTTTTTCCATTAAATATCTGTTCAAAAAATGAAAAAGAGACCACATCTTATGTGATCTCCTTGTTTAGCAACACGAGTAGAACGATTCGACGTATTAATTCCTTGGCGGAAGATTAAACTTCATTTGACCAAACAAAATATCGATGGCATTTCCCGCATGTAAAAAATCTCCTGCAAAGGAAGACAAGGTTAAGGACCTTATTCCCTCATACAGGAGATTTCATGGATATCTCTAGGATTATTCGATTTCCCCCGATACCCGGATGTTCTAACACGTGCAATTCCGTTATTGATCTCCTTGTTTTCCACTCTGCTTGCGGTAGTCCCCTGGTGTCACGCCCATAATCCGTTTAAATACTCTGCCGAAAGAGATGGCATTGGCATAACCCACTTGCAGAGCAATATCCTGAACAGCCATATCGGATGCAGACAACAGACGGCAGGCCTTTTCGACCCTCAGTTTTACCAGAAAATCAACAAACTTCATTTCAAACTCTTCCTTGAACAGATAACTCGCATATTTGCCCGAGATCTGGAACCGATCACTCAAATGTTTCAGCGACAGATCCGGATCATCAAAATGCTCTTCAATATAGATCCGCAGCTCGTTGATCATCGCGCGATGACTTTTCGTTTCATTTACAGACACATAATTGCGATAAACCTCTTTAAGCCACTCCTGCAAAATCTCTTGAATCCCCTCCAGTGTCTCCACCTGCTGGATATCACTGCGAAGACGAGTCAGGATTTCCTCGGCAAATTGGCTTTGCAACCGCTCAGACAGCTCCCCGAATTCACGGGACAACATCTGGATTAACGCCTGCAGCAACATGCGAATATCGTGATCTGTAATCTGATCTTCGCTGAACGCAACAAACATCTGGTCCAGCTGCGTTCGCCAACCATCACCGGTTAGTCTAAATTCACGGACAAAGTCTGCGAGCATCTGCAAATACTTGTACGATTGCAGCTCAATACGATCCGGCAGTTGCTCACTGAGAACGATGGCATCTTTACCAAGCGTAAGTCTATGCTGCAAACCCGCATCTGCACTCGCATAGGAACGAGTAATCTCCTCCCAGCCCGGTACGGTTCGTCCAATCCCGAACGTAAACCGTAAGCGGAAGTTTTCCGCAATCCACATATGCATCTGCTTAGCCAGATCCATAAGTAATTCACGATCCAGTCCTTCCTGCTCATCCGATGCAATCACTACAATAAGCCTGCGGTTCCCAAACCATTCAGCCCAACCGCCGAACTGGGTCTCATTCTGCACAAGTTCTTCCACTACGTTCATAAGCGCAATCTTCAGAATATTCTGATTGGTCGAGAGATCGTCACCATTCATCTCCGCAATGAGGACTGCAACACTCTTCGGTTCCATGAATCGTTCCTCTAGCGGTTGCAGATGGCGAAGTCGCTGACGGAACGAATCCATTCGCTCTCCTTCCATCAGATCAACAAGCAACTGTCTGCGATGAATCAGCAAGTTTTCATGATGTTGTTTCTCATAGTCAACCGTCTGAGCAATCAGATGTTCCAGCGCACGATCGATGAGTGCCAGTTCATCTTTGACGGATGGAGTTGCTTCATCCTCCTCGGCACGTGGCTGTAACGCCTGAATTCGATTCATGATCAGCTGAATGGGGCGTGTATTTCTGCGAGTAATGTAGATTAGTCCAGCCACCGCACCAACAATCGTTAATAATCCAATACCGATCCACACATAAGAGACAAGGGATACCCATGAATACAGCTGTCCGGATTGAATACCACTCTCAAAGATCAGACCAAGCTTGTCCGCAGTCACACGATTAAGGATTTCACCTGCTGAAGGGTCCATTTGATGGGCGGTATAGATCAGATTGTCGCTTTTATCCCGAACCTGAAGAACAGATAACTTTTCATTGGTCATGTTATCAATCTGCCGTTCCACTGCATACATGCGGATGGTAATGACGAGTAGTCCTTCCCCGCCCCACGGTAAAGGAAGCCATTTATTCATGCTAATCACCTGTGAAGGTACGTCGAAGGAACGTTCCTTATAATCACGTGGCAAGTTCCAACCGAGGTTCTCGCGATCTTTCAAGGCTTGCTCAATATAGTCACGATCTTCGAAATCTTCCAAACGCATCATGCCTCTGGGCGTAAGAATCTGGGAATCGGACATACGATAGAGATAAATGGATTGAATCATATCCTGCTGATCCAGCATACGTCCCAGTCCACTTGCCGCATCATAGATGAACTGACTCGATAATTGTCCCTGTCCAGCTTCCAGAAAGCGACTATATGTCTTGTTTGCACCAATGTCTTCAAGCAACCGAAGTTCAATGTCACTTAGCGAGCGCTCCAGTGTATCCACGATATAGCGGGTGGAGATCATGTCGGCTTTTTGAGTTTCGTTACGTGAGAGTTCGTTGACAATCAGGAAGGAGAGAAAGATCAGAATGGAAATCGTAAGCAGAAAAATAGGAAAATACGAATACATTAACTTGGTGTGCCAATTCCGCTTCAGATTTACTTTCATAGGCTCCAACTCCTTCCATCTCTATTCTAATGAGTATACTCTTCTCTGTTCTTTGGCCTGCCTGCTGACGATATACAGAATCACTGATCCTAGTGCTGCACTGATCGTGCAAGCCAGATACATCAGTGATGGACCGCCGGAATCGAGCAAATATCCGTTAAGCATATTACCAACAATTCCGCCCAGGCCAGCAAATACCATGTTAAATAAACTTTGACCTGTGGCCTGCATCTCCCGTCCCGTAACGGAAGCCACATATTCCACAGCTGCAATATAAAAGAATCCGAAGGATAACCCATGCAGCACCTGAACGCCAATCATGACCTCAGGCGATGGCCATAGCCATTGTATTCCCCAACGTAACATATACGCCCCCGCTGCAAGCAGCATCGTCCGTTCATGTCCCCATTTTCGGAGTATGAATGCCGCTGCCAACATGGATGGAACATTAGTAATTGACGCCAGCAACAGTGCTGTACCTGTCATGGTCACAGAACCGCCAGCCATCTGAAATGAAATAACAAAAAAGGAGTTAAACGCAGTGAGCGTTTGGTTAATCAGGAAACAACCTGTTAGAAATAGAAGGAATGTCCGGTTTCGGAGCAATCTTGCCAAACCTACGGAGAAGGTTACCGAGGACGAGGATATGCTCGTCTGCCGGGGAAGTGTACTTGCCAGTATAGCGCTCAGAATGTTAAACAGGAGAAATGGCAGCCATAACATGTGAATGGAAAACTGGGAGAGATACATCCCTGCGGCAAATCCCCCAACTCCCGTTCCTATGCTGCCGAAGAGTCGGATCATGCCATATGAGGTGTTCGCGGCTCTCGCAGCTGTAACCGCATAGGAGTCAGCAACGGGTATTTGAGTCACTTGGAATATAGTGCATAAAGTATAAATCAATATTAATATAAAGTACACTTGAATATTGTAGAAATACGCTAACGATGCAGGAACAAGCAGGCTTATCACCAGTACGAACCGTGTCTTTTTAAACTTGTCTACCAGAATTCCCCATATAGGTTGAAGAATAATGGATACAAGTGTGCCAAACGCCATAATAAATCCGGTTTCTTTACTGGAAAACCCTTGTGCTACCAATATGGGATTAATGTACGGATTAAACATCCCCCCGGCAAGCCCCATAAACAGATATAGCCCCTGCAATTGGAGTAAAACACGTTTTGCATCATTGGAATCGGCTTTTGTTTTCTCTGTGTAAGCCTTCATATGTCTACTTCTCATCCGGATCTCCATCCTTTATGTCTGTAGTTGCTTCGCCTATTCTCTATTTTTATGTGCGTGTCAGACTCGACTTGATTGCAGCCAATGCCCCGATTGCTCCTGCTTTGTTCCCCAGTTCAGCTACAGCTAAAAGTGTAGGCAGAACAGTATAACGTTGGAGGCGTGTATGCACTTCATTTAGATAATAGGATGGGTTGGATGCAGCCACGCCACCACCGATCACTATAATGGAAGGATTGAGTAAAGCCGTAATATTCGCCAGACCTCTAGCCATATAACGCATGGGCAGTTCCAGAATTTCCAGGGCAGCAAGATCACCCGATTCCGCTGCTTTGAACACATGCCTGGCTTCAATCTGTTCCGATTCCCCTCCTGCCAGACTCATGATCACGGATAAGGAACTTCCCTTTCCATCAGCAAAATACCGCCTTGCCTGTTCCGTAATTCCGGTACCTGAAGTCGCTTGCTCGAATACACCAAATGAATCAGCATCCGCAACGTAGCCTGAATGAAGCCCTTCGTCTCCTGCAATAAAATGCCCAATCTCGCCGGCTGCTCCATGCTGACCACTGTATAGCTGTCCATTCAGAACTAGTGCAGCTCCAATGCCGGTTCCAACCGTGACCATCACGCAATGGCGATGTCCCTGCGCTGCCCCTTGATCATATTCTCCCATTGCGGCCATATTCACATCGTTATCCAACATGATGTTCCCGGTGTAATACTTCGCAATAATAGGACGAATATCTTGCTCAGGCCACTGAAAAGCTGGAGCATTTCGCAGTATTCCTTCCTCCTGCAGAATCACACCAGGAAATCCCAAACCTGCACCTGAAAGTTGATTCAGACTGCACCCCACCTCACGGCAGAACGTTTCCAGTTCAGCGAATAACCATCGGAAAAACACATCCGGCTGATCACTGGCAAGAGTAGGCAAGATTCGTTCATGAACTTCATTTCCAGCCTGTTGTGATGACAAGAGCATTAATGTTTTGGTGCCTCCAATGTCAATACCTGCAATCCAGCCGGATGGATCCCCTCCAACCGTACCATTCTGATTGGACTGATAATCATTACTTACGTTTTTTACGGATTCTGTCATGCCTTTCCCTCCTCACATGTTGTCTATCCAATCTCTTATTCCATGGCTTCCTGCTGAAGGTTCAGCATCGTTTGTTGTATGGCTACTTGTACCGCACCAGTGACAACAGCCTGCTCACCAAGCTTGGAACAGATTAACTGTGGTTGCACCGGGAATTGCTCAGAGATGATCTGCCTCAGTAAAGGCAATAACACATCACCGTTTCCTCCTACACCTCCGCCAAGCACAATGAGATCCGGAGCAAGCACAACGCTAATCTGACGCAGAGCGGAAGCAATCTTCTGGCTGTATTGTTGTAGAATCTCTACAGCCTCTACTTCTCCACTGCGTGCAGCTTCGAATAACTTCTCAGGAGTCAGGTGTCTGTGAAGAACATCCGCACCCGAATGAGCAGCCTCCAATAATAGTTCATCATGCTGATCTAGATCATCTTTTGCCAGTTGCATCAGACCATCAGCGGACAGCACTTCCTCCAGACGTCGGCCATCGTCCACCAACATCTCCGCGATCTCTCCAGTTAAGCCACCTAAACCTCGAAGCAGTTGGCCATGTACCATGATGCCAGCGCCCGTCCCTGTACCGATGGAGAAAAAAACAAACAAGGGATACCCTGCTGCTGCACCACTCCGATACTCCCCAAGCGCCGCAAGATTCACATCATTTTCCAGTATTACTTCACAGGGAAAAGCTCCTGACAACGACTCTAGAGAGAAAGCTTCTTCCAGACCCGCTAACGGGTCCACAATACGATTGATACGCCCTGAATCAGGCAGCACTACGCCTGGTATACCGAACCCGATGCACTGAATCTGATCCCAGTTCAGATGATTCTCATCAAGCAGTTCGTTCATATGGCTTCGAAGAAGCTCCAGCATTGTCGCTTCTGCTCGCTCATAAGCTCCTTGAACAACCATGGGATATGTTCGATAGGCAATGATCTCTCCATTCAGATCGGATAACGCAATCCGAATACGTGTTGCACCGATATCTATACCACAGACATAATAAGCCGTTTCATTGAAACGAATGAGGGTTGCTTTTCGACCCTGAGCGTTGTCAGCTCGCCCCATTTCCTTCACCAGATTACGGTCAATCAGATGTTCGACCGCCAAAGATACCGTTGGTTTACTAAGTCCGGTCTGACGGCTGATATCCGCTCTCGACATGGTTCCCTGAGTTATAAGAACATCCATGATGAGATTTTCATTCAGATTGCGAATATATTGCGGTGTGCCAGCCATATTATCGCCTCCTCCTATAGTTAGTTAAGTTTATTAACAAAATAATTAAATTCAATATATCATCGTGCTTGGTAGGTGTACAGCTTTTTGTCATTGCACTCTTTTACTAGAAAGAATCACACCTTCACCTGTAACACAAAAGCCTAATAAAGGAATTATTATACAATAATAGACGTTTATACATTTCCGAAACAGTGACCTGTTCATAGAATACCTTATCACGATCAGGGAGGTTTTAATATGTACAGAAAGCATCATAAATGTCATCATCCAAGACCAAAGTGTTTTTACAAAAAAATTACGAAAACTTGTGTTACCAAAGTTAAATATGTCCCTACAAAGTGTAAAAAACACTGTCATGTCACTGTTGAATATTGTGGAGTCAAAAAAAGAAGACATTACTAATACTCTTTTGCCCTTCTCTTCGGAGAAGGGTTCTTTCTTATCGAACTAGATTAATACCGCATACCATTAACCTACCAAAAAAAGTTGCGGTGATATTCACCGCAACTTTTTCTTCCTTATATACATATATTCATCAAGTTTTGGAGAGCTCAATAAATCCTTCACCGAAAACATCACGCACGTCATGAATGGTGATAAAAGCAATCTCATCTTCTGCTCGTACAATCTTCTTCAGCATAGAAACTTCCTGCTTGCTAATCACAATGTATAGAATTTCTTTCTTATTTTTTGTGTAATAGCCATGACCGGACAGGACGGTTACTCCGCGATCCATCTTCTCAATGACTTGCTTTGCGATTTCATCCTGTTTGGAAGAGATAATCATAACGGCTTTTTTCGGATTGAGCCCTTCAATAATGAACTCCATCGTTTTGGTTCCAACAAACAGCAAGACAATTGTACACATTAATCCTTGTGGTCCAATGATGAAGTATGAGGAGAAAGCCACAATCAGATCGAAGAACAGAAGTCCGTAACTGATATTCCAATCCAGATATTTGTTGGCAAGTCGGGCCAGGATCACTGTTCCCGCCGTTGTGCCTCCCACTCTAACAATCAAGCCAATACCAAGACCGGCAAATAATCCAGCAAAAATGGTATTGATCCAGAGTTCATCCGATGCAATCGTCCAACTCTCCGTCAGATGCAGGAACAACGAGTTAAATACCACTGCAATAATTGTATATACCGTAGTCGTTTTATCTAGAAACCGATATCCCACAATTAACAAAATACCGTTCAGGATCAAGTTCATCAGTCCAGGGGACCATTCAAACAGGTAATACAAAATAATCGTGATACCCGTGACGCCGCCTTCAGCCAAATCGTTCGGGATGACAAACAGGTTCACCGCCAGTGCAAACAGAAATGCACCTGCCATAATAAATAGGATATCCGTAATTCGTTTCTTCATTATGCATTCCATCCAATCCATCAGAAATCAACCTAATCGACCCGTCTCATAAGTTGTCATAACCACTCAAGGATAGATTTTACCATGCTCCCAACAAAATTTGTATACATAATACAAATTGTTGCGTAATTTGTGCAAAGGAATTAGTAAAACCTGCTCTTCTGTCTTCTGTAGAGCTATTGAGTATCATACACCCATGACAAATGTCATGGTCCATCGTTGATATTCATCATTACAGAAGGCTGACGTTTATGACTTACTGTCATGTTCGGATTGTTTTACAATGATAAAAACGCTTCCCACAGGAAAGTCTAGCGGGAAACGCCAAGTTGTAGCTGATTACAGTTATAACGATTGAAGGAGGACACAATTTTATGAACAGATCAAAAGAAATGGCCTTAAAAAAAGAAGTTACCCCTTACGAAAAAAATGATCTCAGACTAAGTATCCGCCAGTTAATCAATACATTGCTCCCGCTCTTCTTGTTATGGGCTGCAGCTTACTTTAGCTTATCGGTTTCCTACTGGCTGACCTTCCCGATTGCCTTGGTGGCATCCGGATTTGTACTGCGGACCTTTATTATTTTCCATGACTGCTGTCATGGTTCATTCTTCAAGAGCAAACGCGCCAATGATATTCTCGGTACCATTACTGGTGTATTAACAGTTACACCCTATCAGCAGTGGAAAAACGAGCATTCTATCCATCACGCAACAAGCAGTAATCTTGACAAACGTGGTGTAGGTGATATCTGGGTTATGACGGTTGACGAATATAAAGCAGCTTCTCCTTGGGGTCGTCTCTTCTATCGGATTTATCGTAACCCGTTTGTATTGTTTTGTATCGGACCCATTTACGTGTTTCTGTTGGCTTACCGTTTTAACCGTAAAGGTGCTAGACGTAAAGAACGTATCAATACACACCTGACTACCGTATTGATCGTAGTGCTCTATGCATTCATGTCCTGGTTAGTCGGATGGCAGGCTTTTGTAATGGTGCAGGCACCTATCTTCTTCTTCTCCGGTTTCTTTGGGATCTGGCTGTTCTACGTTCAACATCAGTTCGAAGAGACGTATTTTGAACATGAAGATGAGTGGAGTTATGTAAAAGCAGCTGTTGAAGGCAGTTCTTATTACAAATTGCCAAAATTATTGCAATGGATCAGTGGTAATATCGGGTTCCACCATGTGCATCACTTGAGCCCGCGTGTACCTAACTATTTCTTGGAAGAAGCACATAACGCAACACCACCTTTGCAAAAAGCAACAACTATTACACTACGTTCCAGTCTGGTTGCCCTGCGCTTCCGTCTGTGGGATGAAGATTCCAAACAGTTTATTAGCTTCAGACAGCTCAAAAACTTATCCCGCAAGCCGTATGTTCAACCGCCTATCCGAGTAACCAATCCAGCGGGTCTGACAGAGAAGCCTTAACTCTGTCGGATTCGTTTTCTTGTGTTCAAGCCATAGTCATGCTACAGTCATGCTAAAGTTGAGTACAAGTGCAAGGAGGAGAATTCCATTCAAAAGTGGATGCAAAATTTTTATAAAAAAACAGGGCTGAACCTTTATGTATGGCTCGCCTTTTTCATCCTGCCATTCTATTTTATATCGCAATATTCTAAATTATGGACGATGGTAACCGGCATCATCATTATCCTCGTCTTCTTCGTCTGTTACCTGCTCGCTTTCATCACCAAGGGCTGGCAGGTGTACATGTGGATTGGAATGCTTATTGCCATATCCATTACAATGACGATCGCCTATGATTATGCGTATTTCTCATTGTTTCTTGCTTTTTTTATTGGGAATATTAAAAATAAAGCCGGATTCTTCACCCTCTACTCGGTGAACCTGGGAGCCAGTTTCGTAACCATTAATTACGGTTTCATTAATCAGAGTTCTCTGTTGGTGAGCCAACTCCCGTTTGTATTCATCAGCTTAATGGCCTCCATCCTGCTCCCAATCAGTACGTATAACAAAAACAAAACTGAACATTTGGAAGGCCAATTGGAGAATGCGAACAAGCGACTTGATGATCTCGTAAAAATGGAAGAACGCCAGCGTATCGCTCGTGACCTGCACGATACACTTGGACAGAAGCTCTCTCTGATCGGTCTGAAAACCGATCTGGCGAGACGGCTGCTCCGCAATAATCCCGATCAGGCCGAGATTGAATTGAACGACCTCAGACAAACGGCAAGTACAGCTCTGAAGGAAGTCCGGGAAATGGTCACCACCATGCGTGGTACACAATTGGTCGATGAACTGTTCCGGGCGGAGCAGATTCTGAAGGCCGCTTCGATTGAATTTATGCTGGAAGGTAATCCGAAGTTACAGGATACGTCACAATTGAATGAAAATGTGCTCGGTATGTGCTTGAAAGAAGCTGTTACCAATGTCGTCAAACACAGTCAGGCAACAACCTGTACTATCATCATTAAAGAAACACTAGCGGATAATGTATTAACCGTTCAAGATAACGGTGTTGGAATAGAACGAACTCGCAAACAGGATCGGCGCGGAACAGGAATTTTGGGCATGAAGGAACGACTTGAATTTGTGAATGGTTGTCTGGATATTCGCTCTGCAACAGACATCCCGGGTACAGCGATCATTATTCATGTTCCGAAACTCGTTCGCAAACCGATAAAGGAGGCAGAATCATGATTAGAATTGTAATCGCGGAAGATCAGCGCATGATGCTCGGCGCCTTGTCTTCTCTCCTCAATCTGGAGGAAGATATGGAAGTCGTCGGACGTGCCAGCAACGGCCAGGAAGCCCTTGCCCTTGTCCAGGAGCTTGCACCAGACATCTGTCTGATGGATATAGAAATGCCCGTGAAAAGCGGCCTTGAAGCCGCAGAAGAACTCAAAGGAATGAGCTGTAAGGTCATTATCCTTACCACTTTTGCCCGGACCGGATATTTCGAACGTGCCCTAAAGGGCGGTGTCCGTGGTTACCTGCTCAAAGACAGTCCAATTGAAGAACTTGCCGAGTCGATCCGCCAAGTTATGAATGGCAGACGCATCTTCGCTCCGGATTTGGTAGATGAAGCTTATGTAGAAGAAAACCCTCTTACAGAACGGGAGAATGCCGTACTAGGCCTCATGGCAGATGGGAAGAACACCAAGGAAATCGCCGGGCATCTGTTCATCACAACGGGCACGGTGCGTAACTACATCTCCATTATTCTCAACAAGTTAAATGCCAGTAATCGCATTGAGGCCATCACTCGCTCCAAGGAAAAAGGGTGGTTCAAATGAAAGAACCGCTTTAACCCATTGAAACAAAAATAAGCATGTACCCCGGCTGCATAAGCTGCGATAACATGCTCAAAATAAAAAGCTTGGCCCAGCAATTTCTTCCTGGGCCAAGCTTTTTTATGTGTATCGTAACAATCCAACACTCATCTCTTCTACATTGCAGAATATCCGTAAACACTCAAGATTTATTTTACAGATACAACCATGCCAAGAGCTTCTAATGGCACCTGATCGGTCTTAAGCTGATGAATTTGGTTACCGTCCTGCCATGAGATCGTTACATGAACAGACTGTCCACCACTTGGATATTCAACCTTGATATATCCTTTATCTTTGGGTACAGGCAAGGTATGTGACTCCAGGTACTCCACCATTTTCTTCGCTATGCCCGGATTATTCATTTCATCTTCGGAAACCGAACGAATTTCCAGCGTCCATCTTCCTTCTTGCCAAGTCAGATATTGACTGCCTGCGGCACCTTCACTCATGCCTTTGATGCCATGTCCCAGATCCACAGCCATATCTGCTGGAATATCTTTCAGGTCCTTCTCAGGGAAAATTTCTGGCTGATTCGGGTCCTTATAGGTCTTCACTTCATAGGAAGCCAGTACAGGTATCTTACTGTCGGATGCAGTTAAGGATTGATCATTAATGGCAACAGACTGAGTGGTAGCGTAGAAGTTTACTTTAAATGCATCAGCAGTATTGGACAGTATTGCCGCACCCAAAGACGTACCCTTGTCCAATGTGAATGAAGTGGGTAACGCTGCATCCTTCATCTTCAACTGGTTGCGAACTTGCTTGATCACATCATTTACACCTGATTGACCAGTGGCAACCTGGTTGTCATTTGCCTTGGATCCTGATGTGTTTTCATTATCTGTTGTGCCCGTATTCTCTTTGGTTCCCGTTTCATTTTCATTAGAGAAATCAGCACCACCACTGCCGGTCTCGGTCTGCTCACCCACGGTTGTCGTTGGTGAAGAACTATTCTCTGATGATGCTGCATTTGAATCCGGTCCGCCACATCCTGCCAGAGCAAGTAAAACGGCTGTCGTTACTGGAATCGTGATCCATAATCGTTGTTTCTTCATGATGTGTACCTCCTTCGTTGTAACCAATCGAAAAATTAATAAGATTAACGCTTGTCATTCCAGAAGTTAACCGGCTGTACTTTTTTGCTTAATACTTCAAAATGATACCCTTCTGCCTTCAATGTTTTTAATACTTGCGGTAATACTTTCAGCGTCGCTTCCTGGTCGTGCATAAGCACAACTGGCGTTGTTCCGCTCTTTTGCACATTGTGGATCTGTTTCATTACACTGTTATAGACTTTCTGATGATCTTTCTGGTATTTCCAGTCTTCCGAATCCACATTCCAATCCCATAGATGGAATCCACCCTGACCCAGCAGTACATTCCGGAATGCCGGTTTGAGATAAGGTTTACTACCATATGGCGTCCGCACGAGACTTGTTTTAACTCCAGCAACCTTGTTCATACTTACATTGGCCTGTTGCATCTCTTTTAATCCGCTATATGCAGATTTATAGAATTTGCTTGGAACGTGAGTCACACCATGCAGACCCAATCCATGCCCGTCAGCTACGATTCGTTTGGTAGCCTTCTGAAATTTCTCCATCTGAGGACCCAGCATGAAAAACGTTGCCTTCGCATGATACTGATCCAGAATATCCAGTAACTGACCCGTATGAGCGGTTGGCCCATCATCAAACGTCAGGTATATGATTTTGGAATTTGCTTTGCTTGCACCATCCTTGGATGCAGCAGATTTGGCAGATACCGACTGCGGCAATAATAGTGGGATGATCAATAGAATTGCAAGTGTGACCATGATAGATTTACGAATATGTAGCATAATTAAAAGTCTCCCTTATGTGTTATATTTCCCCGGGTGTCCATGTTTTCTTACCTTCATCCCTTGGCGATTAATCCTAATACTATCAAAGATAGGGGCTCCTGTTCTCGCTCCAAAGGCTACGGTAGAGTTACACTTTTGTCAGATAAACCTAAAATTTAATACGAATTTGATAGATTTGCGCAAAATAAGATCCCGTCAGGATAGATCAATTGTGACATATCCTCTATTACCCACATTCAGAATTTTGATAGACCTTTACTCCAATTCAAGCAAATCAATATAATCATTACATATCGTTGCATGCAAAAAAGCCTGCACAAGTGCAGGCTTCTTTGTCTTCAATCAGCATATGGCATCAAACCATCATCCCTTGCAAGGAGATTGTCCGATTGCATTCAGGATCATTACCTCATGCAGTATGTAAATGGTGTTTTGACGCTGGAATCTTATTGACTCCCTACATGCATTTATTCAGCAGGAGCAGTGAACGAACGTTTGCCAAACTCGGCATCCAGCATGTAGAAGGCATTGCTGTCTTTTTCAATGCGGCGCAGCTTCTGAATAATGTTGTCAAACAATGCTTCCTCTTCAACCTGCTCATCAATGAACCATTTCAGGAAATACATCGTTGCATGTTCACGTTCATTCAGAGCGATGTCAGCCAGATTGTAGAATTTTTTCGTGTTTTGCTGTTCATGAGCATAACCATGCTCAAATACATCCAGCATCGAAGCATATTCATTCTTCGGTTCTGGCAAAGCCTCAAGTGTGGCACGTTGTCCACGATCATTCAGGAATTTGTATATTTTCATGCCATGGAATCGCTCTTCTTCCGCTTGCACGATGAAGAAGTTCGCAAATCCATCCAGACTTTTGCTGGAACAATAGGCTGCCATAGCCAGATATACATGAGCGGAATAAAACTCAAAATTCATCTGTTCATTTAAAGATTCTGTTAACGCTTGGCTCATAATCAAAACACCTCTTTCTTTCTCTAGGGATGGTTATATTCTAACATAACGTAAGCAGGACTTACACCGATTTTCTACAAAATTCGCCAATGACTGAACGAACAAAAAAGCTCTGCCGCGATGGCAGAGCTTCTTTCATTCTTAAGAGATATGCAATTATACCAAGAACGCTTTGGAGATGATAACCAACAGGATGAACAGAACCAGAATGGCACCTACAGAAGTGAAACCTCCGTATCCGTAGCCTCTTGTTTCTCCACCTAATACTTCGCTCATTGACCGTACCTCCTCTGCAACAGGTATGGGATATCTTATGCAGGAAGAACGACTTTGACAGGGCGGATGCCCTAATTATTCAATTTGCTGTTTTTTTCGTTCAGTACCGGGGAGATTGCACACGCATGATATCCAGAAAAGGCACCTTCGCCGTGAACTCTTCTTCGGTATACTCTACATGCACGAGTCGTGTACGGGAGTCCATTTTGACGATGACTCCTTGCACCTGATCTTCTTTGCCCCATACCGTCAACAGTACTTCCGAACGTTCCCGAAAGGCTTCAACCAGCTGGTTTCCCAACTCTTCAAGTTCAAACTCATCCCGTGTAGGTCTTTTTGCTACTTTTGCTTTTGCCAATGTGGCTGCCTCCTCTACTCCGACGTCCCGATTCCACGGGTTGATTGCCGAGTTCATATTCAATTAGTATACCATTCATTTACGTTCGTGTAATCTCATGGCATCCAGAATGAGCAAATTCCTCAGGCAAGTTACCGTTAACCGTGATACCTCCTATTCTTCTCCATACTCCACAATGATGCTGTACTCATTCGAACGGGTTTCGCCAGCCCGTTTTTGTCCATTCCATTCATACGTGTACCTGGCAATCAAGGCTCCTTGGAGCGTACCCGTCTTCTCAGAAGCTAACTTCGCTACATAGGAGATGTTCTTTTCCGTTCCAGGCTCAATCACACCCACATGCAGAACCCGTGGTGTGGAATACTCTGGTAAGCTCAATTGGATCTCACCCGTAGCTTGCCCAAGCCATCTGGCACCCTCAGGTAGAATACTCCCAAGTTGTACACGTGCCGGCAAATTGCCCGTATTCCCCACACGTACCTGAAAAGTGACCGTACCTCCCTGCTCGACCAAAGTGGGTGTCACTTGAACATAAGCCTGAATTATCGGGGCTTTTAATTCAACCACAGCTTCATTGGATGTAATCATCCGCTGCACTGACCGTGAATCCGGCAACCGAAATGTATACATCAGGCTAGCATGATTCACATACCTGTAGTCATCAGGCATCGATTCATCTCGATCTGGAAGTTTCGCTTCGAACTGAATATTCAGAACCGACCGTGCTGTCAACGTCCCCAGATTAAGCCCTTTAGCCAAATTGGATCCGGGACGTTTAACCCCATTCCAGCCCAGACTGCCTTCGATAAATGTCACACCTGTTGGCAGTACATCGAGGAGAGTTCCATCCACCGCATAACTGCTTGCATTGGAGACGGTAATATTATATTGGACGGCATCACCCAATGTGGCCGTTAGCGGGAGTACACTTTTCAGCACAGAGACCTGGGGCTGTATCACTTCCAGGGTAACCTGATTGGAGTAGACCGTTTCCTGCTGCCCTGCCGAGATATACGTCAGTGCAGCTACACTTGATATTCCGTTCGCATCGCTTCCCGCCATAGCCTGAACCCGATATTGGATCCTAATTGAGCTTCCAGGCAAAATCTCTCCAAGTTGTATGCCCGTATCAGGCGTTACTTGTGGCGCAAACATTTCATCTACGATGACACTGGCAGGTATAAAAACAATACCTCGTGGCAAAGAAATCGTTACTTGGGCATTCGTAGCTGCAATAAAACCCGGATTGCTCACGATGACGGTGTACATGACAATATCCCCTGAGAAGGTATAAATACGATCCGCCTGCAAGGATATCTCCAGCCGGGATGAGACCAGATTGACCTCCACGATATTGGATTGTTCCATACCCGTAACCGTTCTGCCTTCCGGTGTCAAAAACTCATAGTTAACCTGTGCCTGATTCAGCAGCTTCAGTGCCTCAGGTAAACGCAAGATTACAACTTGGAAGTGGTATCGCAACGTGGCTCCCGGCGCGATTTCAGCTGGAGGCAATCCTCTCTCCGGTGATGCTCCCGGTAATGGAATACCATCACGCAATACACTGTTGGGAAGCAGTGCCGTCTCTGCAGATAGCTGATCCAATAGGTGCACTAGGGCCGTAAGATTTCCGGTGTTAACAATTTCAACAAGGTAGATAAGAGACTGCCCCAAGGCAGCCTCTGTGACATTGCAGACTTTTCTGACTTCAAGCCTGGGGCCGATCCACGGTGTTACAACTGTATTCGAATAGGATACCTGTTCCAGTTCAGTCGCACCCGAGCTGAATCGAACCAGGGACTGATTCTTTAGCCAATGGGACAACGGACCGGAAGATTGGCTCATATCACCACAACCTCTACTCTGAATGTAACCGTAACGGAAGCACCCGCAGCAATCGAACCAAGCGTGATGCCTGTATTCGGATTGCCTGTTGGTCTTGGCACACCATCCACCGTAACACTTCCTGGCACAAATACTGTACCGACAGGTACCGGGTCAACCATGACCACATTATTCACCACTTCAATGCCGCTATTGGTTACTACAACCGTATAGGTGATTACATCACCAACAACTGCATCAATGGCACTTGTGCTTTTGGCAACAACAACATTTGGTGCAGATACAGGGATAACCAGAACATTCGAAGATACGGTCCCCGTCAACAGACGGCCATCTGGTGGGCTAAATGTATAGTTGGCCACCGCCTGGTTAACCAGTTGCTGATCCTGCGGTAACGAATCTACAGTCACTTCGAGGGTAACCGTTACAGTAACCGTACCTCCGGACGGTATAGTACCCACAACGATGCCCGTCTCCGGATTGGCACCTGGCTGTGGAACACCATCAATCAGAACACTGTTGGGAAGCAGCACCGCTCCGTTCGGTATACTGTCGATTAATGTCAAATTAGCAGCAAGATTCCCACTATTAATAATGGCAAAAGAATACGTGATGGTGTCACCAATCGTTGCATTGGAAGTGCTCCCTGTTTTGGTTAAGTCAATAATCGGCTGATAGATTGGTGTTACAACCGTATTGGAATACGCTGCTCCCGAGAAAACACCCGATGTGAAACTTACGGAAGACTGACTGCTTACTTCCGGTGGTGTTGGCAGTGTATTGACCCGCACTGCATACGATACCGCTATCGATGCTCCAGGGGCTAAACTACCAAGGGCTATGCCCAGCGCAGGGTTGGCCAAGGCACGTGGGACGCCGTCCACCAGAACACTGCCTGTAACAAATGTGGTGGCTGGGTTAATCGGATCGGTGATCACAATGTTGTTTACCGGGTCAATTCCTTCATTGGTCACAACCATTTCATATACAATCGTGTCGCCTACCACGGCATCAACTACCGAAGCCGTCTTGACTACACTCACATTCGGAGCAGATACTTGAATGTTGAGTGCGTTGGACGTAATCGTGCCTCCAAGTGTTCTTCCATCAGGTAAGGTATACGAAAATGTCGCAGAAGCCTGATTGGTAATGGACTGGCTCAAAGGTAACGTCACAATCACCACGGAGAAGGTAACTAGAGTTGTTGTGGAAACGACACCAAGCGGAATACCCGAAGCTGGATCTGCACCTGGCGCAGAAGCCCCGTTAATAATAACGCTATTTGGAACAAGCTCTGTTCCTGCCGGAATGGTATCCGTTAAAGTGACAGATGCCCCATAGTTCCCGGTATTGGAAATGGCGATGCTGTACACAACGGTATCCCCCACTGTGGCTACTGTCTGATCTCCCGTTTTGACTGCAGCCAGAATAGGTTGATAGACCGGAGTTGTAACTGTGTTGGAAAATGTGGTCGCTGAGAAAGCCCCTGATGTAAAGCTGACCGTGGACTGATTGTTTAACACTGCACTCGCCGGGAGCGCCGTAACCTGCACACTAAATACAACGGTTACCGTAACGCCAGGTGCGATGGAACCCAGTGTTATTCCCGTAGAAGGATTGGCTCCAGGGCGCAGAACACCATCGACAAACACGCCGGTTGGCGCAAGAACGGTACTTGTCGGCACTGCATCCGTGAAAACCACATTGTTCACCGTTGCGATTCCGTTATTGGTTACCGCGATGCTATACGTTACGACATCACCAACAGATACCGCCGTCGAAGTTGTTGATTTGACGACATCGACATCTGGTGCCGATACAGTAATAGTCAGCACATTGGATAGAACAGACTCCGTGATGTTCCGCCCATCCGGCAATGTATATGATAGAGCTACCGTAGCCTGATTCACCAGTTGTTGCGGACTTGGCAGCGTATCAACAACCACTGAAAAGGTAATGGTGGTCGTAGCTCCGGGAGCCACATTGCCTGCGGGGATGCCCGTTGCCGGATTTCCTGCTGGCAGTGGTTGACCGTTCACAATAACGCTATTTGGAACAAGGATGGTTCCGGCTGGAAGGTTATCTGTCAGGTTAATCTGGGCTCCATAGTTTCCCTGATTGCTCAAGGTTATCGTGTAGCTGACCGTATCCCCAACGGTAGCATTTTGTGTACTGGCTGTTTTTTGTGCTAAAAGAATAGGCTGGTACACCGGAGTGACCACGGTATTAGAGAATGTTGTGCTTGAGAACGTACCTGAGGTAAAACTGACCGTAGAGCGATTGCTCAACTGATCACTTGGCGGGATCACGTCGACACGGATACTGAACGTGACCGTCGCGGACGTTCCGGGCCCCAATGTCCCAAGGGATACTCCACCTGCCGGATTGGCTCCAGGTTGCGCAACCCCATTCACTGTGACACTCCCTGTAACAAAGGAGGCTCCGGCTGGAATCGGGTCCGAAAACTGAATATTGTTCACCGGTGCAATTCCGCTGTTGGTCACCAGAATGGAATAGGTCACCGTATCGCCTACAGTTGCCGCAGTGGAAGCTGTGCTTTTGACAACAGCGACGTTTGGTGACGAGACCGGGAACGTGAGTGTATTCGATGTGGCTGAGCCAGTTAACGTCCGCCCATCTGGGGGTGTAAATGTAAAGGATGATGTAGCAAAATTGCTAAGTTGCTGCGGAGATGGAAGTGAATCCACAACAACGGCAAACGTGACAACAGCCGTCGCCCCCGCTGCTACAATACCTACTGGAATACCTGTTCCTGGTGTTACTCCCGGCTCTGGCACACCGGATACAACCACACTGTTGGGTACAAAAGTAGTCGCAGAAGGAATGTTGTCTGTGAGAGTAACATTTGCTTCCAGATTGCCAGCATTGCTGACCGTTACCGTGTATACAACTGTATCACCTACAGTTGCATTTACGGTATTTGCTGTTTTGACAAGTGAAATCTGCGGTTGTATGACCGGAGTCTGAGTGGTATTGGACGATGATGACCCTGAAAATGAACCGGATGTGAAGCTGACCGTCGACTGATTGTTAATCTGCGAAGGAATCGGCATGGTAATCGTCACCTCAAAAGTTACGGTAACCTCGGCTCCTGGAGCCAACGTACCGATTGGAATGCCGGCGGTCGGATTGGAGAGCGGGAACGAAGTCCCGTTCACAATGACACTTCCGGGTACAAATGGGGTATTCGAAGGAAGAGGATTGACATATACCACATTATTAACAGCTACTGTGCCGTTATTACGAATAACAGATGTGTATCGAATAACATCCCCGACTACGCCGTACTCTACATTGTCACTGTTAACAATCGTAACATTGGGCAGAGACACTGGAATAGTGATGGTGTTTGATGACGAGAGACCGGCAACCGTTCTCCCACTTGGAAGCGTGTAGGCAAATGAAGCAACCGCCTGATTAATTAACTGCCTTGCATCTGGCAAACTGGTAACCGTCGCAACAAAGGTGACCGTTGCACCTGAACCCGCAGCAATCTCCCCTAGACTGATTCCCGACTCCGGGCCGACCCCAGGTGTAGGTACGCCATTAATAATGACACTATTTGTGCTGAATACTGCTCCAGCTGGAATGGGATCTGTCAAGGTAACCGTTGCAGCTATATTACCTGTATTGTTAATTTGGATGGTGTAATTAAACGTATCGCCGACCGTCAAACTTGTTGTACTTGCTGACTTCACCACTTGGATCACTGGCAGAAATATGGGGGTATTTACTGATATGGAAGAAGAAACACCATTAAAACTGCCTGATGTAAATGCTGCATTGGCCCGGTTACTAACCAAACCCGTGGATGGAACAGAACTCACTCGGGTCTGATAGGTCACAGTTACACTGCTTGAGCTATTTAATGTACCCACTGCGATTCCCGCAACGGGACTTGCGGTGGTAACAGCAGATCCATTAATCGTGACACTACCCGGGACAAATTCAGAGCCGGATGGTGCATCCGAAATCACCAGATTTTGTACTGCACTAATTCCTGCGTTTGTTGCAACAACGGTATACGTAAGCACATCTCCTACTGTCGCATCCGGTGTGTTTACTGTTTTACTAATAGAAACATTGGGAGCCGATGCAGGTATACGAACGATATTGGATAAGCTGCTGCCGGAGAGATTCCGTCCACTTGGAAGCTGGTACATATAACTTGCAGTCCCTTGATTCTCCAGTGTTGGGGGAGTCGGAAGTGTGGTGAGTGTAACGCGAAACACCACCGTAGCTGTAACTCCCGGCAGGAGGCTACCCAGTGTTATTCCGGTTAACGGGCTGGCTCCAGGACGTGCAGTACCATTCACGGTTACCGAATCCGGGACAAACGTCAACCCCGCTGGAATGGTATCGGTCACATTCACTTGAGTCGTTATGTTTCCACTGTTCGTGACCGCAAGTGTGTATGCAATCTGATCCCCCAGTGTCGCATTGGTTTGGCTTGCCGACTTGTTGATACCGACAACGGCTTGGTAGACAGGGGTTGTAATGGTATTGGAGTTGGAAATGCCCGTGAACGAACCAGAGCTATAGGACACTACCGCTCGATTGACTAATGAACCTGAAGCAGGCAGAGACTGCACATTCACCTGAAATGTCACCGTTGCAGAACTTCCTGCATCCAATGTCCCAATAGAGATGCCACTGCTCGGATTCGCAGACGGTACGACAGTTCCCCTTACGGTTGCACTGCCGGAAACAAATGTTGCTCCGGCAGGGAGCGCATCTGTAAGTACCACATTGTTAATCACCTGAATACCGCTGTTGGTAGTAACTACGGTGTACGTGAAGGTCTCCCCGACAGCAACATCGGTAACGGATGCTGATTTTACCGTGGTCACATTGGGCAATGTTACCGGGATTGTTAAGGTATTCGAGGCGATGTTTCCCGTGACCGTCCGACCATCAGGTGAATTGAAGGAATAAGAAGCCGTCGCCTGATCCACAAGAGTCGGCGGTGTCGGCAAGCTTGTTACAAGTACCTGAAACGTCACCGTATTGGTACTTCCTGCCGCCAGGCTACCCAGATTAACCCCGGTAACCGGATTGGCGCCAGCAATCACATTTCCATTCAGACGAAAGCTACCTGCTACATATGAGCTGCCACTTGGAATGTTATCCCTCAATGTAACGTTGGCCGCAACATTCCCTCCGTTGTTCACCTGGAGTGTATAGGTTACCTGGTCACCCACCGTGGCATTGGTGGTACTCGCCGATTTCACAATGGACAGGTTTGGCGAATAAACAGTAAGGGTGGAGTTATTGGACGGAATAACTCCGGTAATGACCGGCCCCCCTGCTACACTTTGAAATGTAAAGGCTGCATTGGCCGAATTCACCAGTTGCAGGATACTTGCATCCTGACCGATGCGTGCTCGATAGGTTACAACGACACTGCTGGATAAAGTTAACGAACCCAGTGGAATGCCTGCCGTCACATCAAGTGTTGGACGGGATATACCTGCAACCGTGACACTGCCTGGAATAAAGGTAAGACCTGCAGGAAGTGAATCGGATAAAACAACACTGGCCGCACTCGCAGTGCCTGCATTGGTAACGGTAACCGAATATAGAATACTATCCCCGGCAACTGCACCGGCGGCGACCGTTGCCTTAGCCAATGTGATCTTGGGCGCATTAATATCAACTTGAATCGCATTGGCGTTGACAATGTAGGCATCCCCCGAGGTCGTTAATGTCAACACCGCAGATGACTGGTTATTGATCAGTCTTGCTGAAACATCCACATTGGTAATATCCCAGCCTTGACGTCCACCGATAATATTGGTACCTGGAGCTCCGTTAATCTGATTTCGTGTCCCAAACGTTCCTGTTGTATTAAGCGCTCCGGTATCTCCGTTAATCTGAGAAGCAAAAAAGTTCGCAGCTAGATTATTGGGCCCGGACAAAGCAACCGATGTAGCTGAGGTTGGCCCGAATAATGCCTGGTCACCGGTCCGGTTCGCGTCGCCCTCCTGCGCACTAAACAGTATTCTTCCTCCCAATGCACCAGAGATTGGCGTAGCAAATCCAGTCAGTGTGGTAACAACTGGTCCAGAGTTGGCTTGAACCAGTACCCCACCTGCACGCAAGGACATGTTGCGAAAGGGCAGACTGGGATTCTGATAAATGACTCCAAGTGTCCAGCCTGCATGATTGGCTGTAGAATCATTAGTGATGACAATAGTCCCTACCACTGCTCCAGTGGTGTATGTACCGGCTCCCCCATTTTGTACAAGTGAAGTAACATTGGCTGAACGCACATAGCCGGCAGCGCCGTTCCCCAGATCAAACTGATTATAAGTAGCTGGGTCAGGAGTAATACTGGCTGTCCCTGCGGGAGTAATAAACGTAACTGGATTGTTGATGGCAGCACTCAGATTGACTGTACCATTGATGTAACTGCCGCCCCAGATCAATTCTGCATATAGAACGGTACTTCCAGCAGGCAGTGTAAGAATGGCTGCTGAACTGTTGCTCTGATACAGACTTGTCGTTCCCAATGGATAGATGCCGTACTGGAGGCTGGTGTTGGTTGTGGTAAAACCTCCAATACTGTCCTGTGTTCCGGGTACCCCTGCTGTTTCCGAACGACTCAGTCCAAGCGTATTTCCTGTAAATGTAATTGCTCCCGTAGCATTAACGGTTGAACGAACGACAAGAGGAATGAAGATCACCTCCCCTTCATCAATGATTTCCTACATATGGATCGGAGCCATGTTATATAGTCTATGAGTGTATCATTGAGTTTTGTTTGTCCTCCATAAAAAGTTTGTGACAACGCGAAACTTCTGTGAGTCTTGTTTTCATAGAACAGTTAAATACATTTGCGTTTTGTTCATTGTGATTTATAATCATCTTATACGAGAGTAATTCTGTCGTACCATTATGATGCAGTCAGCGGTGATATATGAAAGGTTTCGATACTCACAATAGTCATATTCCAACAGAATACGAGTTCAAACATTCCAAATGGATTCAAAAAATGCTCCATGCCTACTGGGTTGTTATTATTGCACATTTCGCCATTCAGATTGGCTGTTTCCTGTATCTGGAGTATGATCGCACACCTACAGATTTCTTGATAAATGTCCTGTTCTGGCCTACGGCCGTCAGCAGTTCATGCATTTTGTTCGCAAGTTGGGTTGATCGGCGCTCCAGCTCATATTCCTTTTACACCATGTCTATAGCCAGCACGGTTATCGCTTGGACGATTATTTATGTCAACTATGACATTCGGATTATATTAGCAATCTGTCTGTTGCCCATCTTCGCTTCAGTTCTGTTCTTCAGCAAAAAGAGAGTCTGGATTGTTTTCCTGATGCAGATGATTGGTTACCTTCTCGTTCTGTTCGACCCTGCCTACCGATCCTACCTTTCTTCATTTGACATGGTATCCATTCCTGCTTTTCTAATCTTAGGCACATATGTAGCACAGGTTATCGTAACCAGCGGCGTTGAGGTGCTCGATGATCTTGAGGCCAGCATGCTTGCCAAGCAGGACCTTATTGTGCGAAATGCCATTATGACCAAACAGTCCAAAACAGACGGTTTAACCAACCTTTATAATCAAAGCTCATTCAAGGATTATTATGAAAAAGCATTTGAGTATGCCAACAGTGGCATGAGTCTGCACCTGGCCCTGATCGATATTGATGACTTCAAATCCATTAATGATACCTTTGGTCATCGGGTTGGAGACATCATTTTGGAGAAAGTGTCCCTGATCATTCAGGAAACCATTACCTCAAGTGATATTGCAGCACGGTACGGGGGCGAAGAGTTCGCCTTATTGATATTTGAGCAATCTTTCAAGCAGGCCTATGCCTTGGTGGAACAGATTCGTCAGAAGATTGCCCTGATGGGCCATCTTGAACTTGAAGGAGCTTCCGTCACGGTGAGTATCGGTCTCAAAAGCTACAGTCCTAATCTAACCAAAGACAAACTGTTCGAGGAAGTGGATGCCTGTCTGTATGCAGCCAAACGAACAGGTAAAAATAAAACCGTAACATCACTTGATCTGACTTCATCCTTGTCAGAGAAACTATAAATAAAAAAGTTGTGCTGTACACCGAAGTTCCGGTTTGTACAACACAACTTTTTTTGGGTCTGAATACGATCAGCAGGCCAATCTTCTTCATACGTCTATGTTTTCATTCCGCCCATTCCCAGCGATGACGATTTTGCTCCAGTCCAGGATGCAGGTATTCGGACGATCCGTCAATGATGAGACGCAGCTCTTTGATCCAATCCTTGAAGGAATCAAATGAAGCAAACATATTTGCCATCTCTATCGTGAAATAAAGAAAGTGAGGGGCTGGATATTCCGCAGTGATATGGCGCAGCGCGCTATCCACAGGTGTATATTTCTTTCTCTTGCCCTCAAGCCCCTCCACACGTATACGAGAAGTTGGATGTTCTCGCCGCCAATCATGCAGGCGGTCTTCTCTTTTGTAATATGCCCGTATCGGTTCCTTGCTCATGCGCTTAAACGTACTCTCGTGTAAAGGATACAGCACAAGTTGTACGAATGAACGGGTATCCACTGTTGAAGCGGCACGCTCGAGTTGCTCATTAGTTACATGTTCAAACGAGTCATAAAAAGTCAGTGTGCCTTTGCGGCTGGCCGCAGGTGGCTCATAACCATAAGGTACAGTTGTATATTTTCCAGACATTTCACCCCTCCTTGTTTATACGTACATTCGCACAAAGATGATTGGGATAACCCAGCTAATGTTATTATACGCTAATGGTCCTGCTTCAACTCGGAATAAAATGTCATTCTGTTCTTGCCTGAACGTTTGGACTCATACAGAGCTTCGTCCGCCATCCGAATAATCTCACTTGGGTTGTCGCTGTTGGTTGGATATTCAGCACCTCCAATGCTACATCCAATTCGGATTCGCTCGTATTCGATAATAAACGGCTTGTTCAGACTTTGAATGATGGCTTCTGCATAAGCCATGGCTTCTTCCCTCGGATGACTTCCAACAGACTGAAGTACAATCAGGAATTCATCTCCGCCCAATCGGACGGTTATCCCCTTCACTTGACCAAGAGCAGACAGTCGCTGGGCCACTTTCTGTAGCAGCACATCTCCAGTCTGATGTCCAAGTGTATCGTTGACCCGTTTGAATCCATCGAGATCCAGATAGAGAAAAGTCAACGTGTGATTTTCACTTTCGGTCTCCAGAGACTCCTCCAGATACACTTCAAGGGCAGTCCGATTCGGCAGTCTAGTCAGCTGATCAAAATGCGCCAGATTCTGCATCACGACCAGCTCTGAGTCTTTATTCATAAGAGAGGTCAGCATATCCCGAAGCGAACGGGACAACACTTCAATCTCCTTAATTCCCTTAATCGCAGGAATCTCAAGCTCTTCCCCTGCACGCAGTCGATTGGCTACTCTGGTAAGACGCACAAGGGGGGCAGAGATCAGACGTGAGACAAACCAGCCAATCAGTGCAAACAGCACAGTAACGGCGAGTCCAGTCCACACATTAAACCACATCAGATCAAACACAGAAGCAAAAGCAGACGACTTGACTTGACGAATGACTACGGTCCAGCCTAATCCGGGATAATCCAGATGGCCCTGGCTGTAGGCAAACCCTGTCACATATTCATTACCGTCAGGCCACTTTTCAATGGACCAACTGCTTTTGTTGTGCCGGGCCTCTTCGATACCAGGCAATACCAACGGTTTACCGACCCATTCCTTCGGCCCGAGTAGCACGGTATGTTCCTTTTTGCTCACGATAAAAAACTCAATGTCTTTTTCTTCCCTTTTCAATGGGGCAAGTACGGATTCCTCGACTTCCTTCGCCCATTCCCAGCTTAAATGTGCAGCGAGCACACCTTGAATCATTTCTTTGCTATCCTTCAGCGGAAAACTGATATCGACAAATTGCAGCGGCTCTCCCGTTGGATTCGGAAGCAGCTTGGCAAGAAGTACTGCATTATGCACATCTCCAATGAATTTACCCTTTATTCCCTCCTGATACACAGGTCGCTCTGATAAATTTTCCCCAAGCAAGATACCATCCGTGGCAGCTAACACTTTTCCCTTCGGGTCCATGAATCCAACCCATGAGAATGAGGGAAAGCTATCTTGTAACTGATCCAGCAGCATCTGAATCTCATCAGGTTGGAATCCATCTTCCAACGAAGCCATTTGGCCCAGCAGGTCCAGTTCACCCGCGCGAGCGGACATGAATCGATCCAGCTTGTCCGAAGCCTGTGAGGCCGTGCCTGTAAGCGAGTGACCAATCTCAGTCTCTACAGCAACAAATGACTTTTGGCTAAAAATAGACCCAATCGTCAGGGTAACAAGCAAGGATAACACAGCAAAGATGACTGTAAGCACAGTTCTAATTTTGAATGACATTACTTCCTCCATTACACGGTGAAACCATCTTGCCTTTCAACATAACTATGCTGCAAAGAGTACACGGAATGTCACCTAATCGTTTTCATATTTATCGGAACTTGTATGTTTTTTTATTATACATGCCCATATAATATTATACTGAAATCTTCACCGTGTTTCTTCCATTCAAAGAATAGACACGATTCTGTATATACATACTTGGGTTATGAATATAGAGAGCAAGCATATCCTTCAAAGGATCATGCGCCTGTATGTCACAGAGAGAGTAATCGAAATACTAAACATTGGGGGTGTAATGTTGAGCCTGCTTCATGTTGCTGTTATTTTGCCTTTTGCCGCTGGCATTTTTCTTGCCATGCTGCATCGTTTCTTCCGTAAAAAACATTTGGGATGGCCGGTTCTCCTTGTCCCGGCACTATTATTTGTATACTTTGCGAGTCTCATACCCGCTGTGTCACAGCGCAATACCGTATCTGGAAATATCCCGTGGATTCCTTCACTGGACATTGGATTTAATCTGTATCTGGACGGTCTGAGCCTCATGTTGACACTGCTAATCACCGGAATCGGTGTCCTCGTTGTTCTCTACTCCATCTTCTACATGGATATGAAAGAAGCGCTGAACCGTTTCTACCTGTATCTGTTGATGTTCATGGGAGCCATGTTGGGCGTGGTGCTGTCTGATAATATGATCGTGCTCTACGGATTCTGGGAATTGACCAGTATTACGTCATTCCTGTTGATTGCATTCCATTACAAACGTAAAGCCTCGACTTCAGGAGCACAAAAATCATTCCTGATTACGGTATTTGGTGGTTTCGCCATGCTTACCGGATTCATGATGATGTATCTCATTACCGGAACATTCAGTATTCGTGCAACCATTACAGGATTGGGTCAGTTTCAGGAGAGCGCATTATTTCTACCCGCACTTGTCTTGATCCTGATTGGAGCTTTCACCAAGTCAGCTCAGTTCCCATTTCATATCTGGCTGCCGGATGCCATGGAAGCTCCGACACCTGTTAGTGCCTATCTTCACTCAGCCACCATGGTTAAGGCCGGACTGTACGTTGTAGCCCGGTTTACACCAATCTTCGGTGGACAGGGACTCTGGTTCTGGCTCGTTACCGGCGTTGGTCTTCTGACTTTGTGTTATGGATCATTCCTGGCGGTGAAAAAAAACGATCTCAAAGCGATTCTCGCCTATTCGACCATCTCTCAACTTGGTCTGATCATGTCCCTCTTAGGGGTTGGATCTGCTGCTCTCTACTTCGGATATGGCGAATCCTCTGCGATGTATACCGTGGCAATAACCGCTGCACTGCTTCACCTGTTTAATCATGCGACCTTCAAGGCCGCTCTGTTTATGGTCGTAGGCATTGTCGATCATGAAACGGGTACACGTGACATTCGAAAGCTCGGTGGACTTGCTTCATTCATGCCAATTACATTCACCGTGGCTTTGATCGGTTCACTTGCCATGGCGGGTATTCCGCCGTTCAACGGATTCCTGAGCAAGGAGTTATTCTTCCAGGCGATGGTGGAAGTCACGCATCTGCGAATCTTTGGACTTGGGTCCTGGAGTGTTCTATTGCCGGTATTCGCTTGGCTTGCAAGTGTGTTTACCCTGATCTATGCGCTTATTATCGTGTTCAAAACATTCCTCGGTCGTAGCCAAAGCGAGATCCCTGCCGAGAAGCTGCACGAAGCGCCCGCTGGCATGCTCATTCCGCCTGTTGTTCTAGGTGTTCTTGTCATTGTATTCGGACTCTTCCCGAATCTGCTGGCCGGTTCACTGATTGAACCGGCAATGGCAGCTGTGCTTCCATCCCTCTTGAATGGGAATGAGCGCTTCGATGTACATTTCTCCCTGTGGCATGGATGGACTCCGGAACTGATTATGACGATCGGAGTTGTGATTCTCGGAATCACTCTCTACAAGCTGTTGCCACGATGGAGGAATATTTATGAGCACTATCCACAAGGATTAACGATTAACAATATGTACCATGTCGTACTGGATAATCTCCAGCATTATGCACGCAAATGGACGGAAGCCTATATGAATGGCTCGGTTCGTAATTATCTCGTTTACATTTTCTCATTCACGGTCGCGTTGCTGGTCTATGCCTTCTTCCGTTCAGGTGAAAATATTACCTGGAATCTGCAGGGCAATGCACCTTACTCATTCTATGAGGTGGTACTGCTAGTCACGCTCATCGGTGCTGCAGTTTCGATTCCTTTTGCCAAGAACAGACTGTCGGCAGTCATTATGACCGGAGCAGTTGGTTACCTCGTAACCCTGCTGTTTGTACTTTTCCGGGCACCGGATCTGGCGTTGACACAGATGATTGTTGAGACCGTGTCCGTTGCATTGTTCCTGCTCTGCTTCTACCATCTGCCTGAGCTTCAACGTGGCAAATCAAGCCGCAGTTATCTCACGGTAAATATGATCGTAGCGATTGCAGTCGGGATCGTCATGACTTTTGTTGCATTGGCCGCAAGCGGAACAGCATCACTGGACAGCATTTCAACCTTTTTCCTTCAGGAAGCGTATGACTCGGCTGGTGGTAAAAATGTCGTGAACGTGTTGCTGGTAGATTTCCGTGGCTTCGATACGTTATTGGAGATTATGGTGCTTGGCGTTGCTTCATTATCCATCTACTCCATGATTAATCTGAACCTCGAAGCGAAAGACCTCGGAGCCCGCTTGAAGTTCCGTAAGAAGGACGAGATACAGGATTCCGAACCTGCTCTGGATGATGAAGCGGACAATACGAAAAAGTATGGTAACCGGGAACGCAGCTCATCCTCGTGGGATACCGTCCCCTTGCAGAGTAATGATGTATTGCTGCAAACGACCACCAAAGTCGTTGTGTTCATCATACTGACGTTTGCCATGCACCTCTTCTTTGCAGGTCACCACAATCCGGGCGGAGGTTTCATCGGCGGCTTGGTAACAGCGGCAGCACTCGTATTGATTGCTCTGGCATTCAGTACAGATACGATACGCAAAGCGTTACCGGTTGACTTCCGTATTCTAACAGGAATCGGATTGGGTATAGCCTTACTTACAGGTGCGGGTTCATTTATATTCGGAGTCCCGTTCCTAAGTCAAACCTTCGGCTATTTCGAACTTCCTTTGCTGGGAGAGACAGAACTCGCCACGGCCATGCTATTTGATCTTGGCGTGTATCTCGCTGTCCTGGGTGTCACCATGACCATCATTCTACAGATCGGGGAGGATCGCTGATATGGAAATATTGATGTGTGTAGCCGTTGGCATTCTGTTTGCGGTTGCCGTCTTTTTAATCTTGTCGCGGAGCCTGCTCCGTATCGTACTAGGCATGTCCATACTAACCCATGGCGTGCATCTGCTCTTGATCACCATGTCACGTCTCAAAACCGGGGCACCACCACTGCTTGGGGAGATGGCTGAACGTTATGTCGATCCTCTTCCTCAGGCTTTGATACTCACTTCGATTGTTATTAATTTTGGACTCACTGCGTTCTTCTTTGTTCTCTCCTATCGTTCTTATCTGAAGCTGAAAACAGACGATATGGAAGAAGTAAGGGGGCGCCCATATGAATAATCTCGTCGTTCTGCCCATTCTGTTGCCTTTGATTACAGGTGTTCTGGCCCTGCTATTTTTCCGAAAAATAAATATCCAGCGGATCATTAGTGTCATTGGACTTTTGTTTACAGCAGCGGTCTCAACGATACTCATTACGCGGGTAGCTCAGACTGGAGTTCTAACGCTTAATATGGGTGGATGGGCACCTCCCTATGGTATTGTGCTTGTTGCAGACATGGTCTCGGCGCTACTTGTCGTTGCCGCTTCCATCATTGCACTGGCGTGTCTGCTGTATGCGTTCCGCAGTGTGAACAAGGAGCGGGAAGAGCATCACTTTTATCCGTTCTTTCATTTTCTGATCGCAGGAGTTAACGGTTCATTCTTAACCGGAGATTTGTTCAATTTGTTTGTCAGCTTTGAACTGATGCTCATCTCTTCTTATGCACTGATCGTATTGGGAGGTACGGAAAGACAGCTTCGGGAAACGATCAAATATGTCCTGATTAACATCGTTTCTTCAGCACTGTTTGTCGCTTCCATCGGCTTCCTCTACTCCATTACTGGCACACTGAACATGGCAGACTTGTCGGTAAAGATTGCTGAAGTGGGACAAAGTGGGGTCATTACCCTGATTGCCGTACTTTTTCTGATCGTATTTAGCATCAAGGCCGGACTGTTCCTGTTCTTCTGGCTGTCGGGCTCTTATGCGGCACCACCTGCTGTCGTCACTGCATTGTTCGCAGGATTGCTAACCAAGGTTGGCTTGTACGCGATTGTGCGAACATTCACACTGATCTTCTATCATGATCCGGATTTCTTCCATGCACTGATCGGATGGATGGCTGGTGCAACGATGGTCCTTGGTGTCATCGGTGCGATCTCATACCGCGATGTAAACAAGATTCTCATCTACAACGTGGTCGCAGGTGTAGGGTTTGTCGCTTTTGGTATGGCCTCGGCCAGTCGCCCTGCACTGGAAGGTCTGCTCTTCTATATGCTGCATGATATGTTGATCAAAACATTGCTCTTCCTGCTCGGCGGTGCCTTGATCGCTGTTGCCGGAACATCCAAACTCGATAACATGGGCGGGCTGATCCATCGCTATCCGCTGCTCGGCTGGATGTTCTTCATCAGCGCACTTGCCTTGGCAGGTTTGCCGCCATTTAGTGGATTTCCAGGGAAGTTGCTTCTCTTTGAAGGAGGCTTGCAGGCAGGCCTGTATGGTCTTACCGGCATTGCGGTGCTTTCGAGCTTATTGATGTTATATTCGGTACTACGCATCTTCATACAAGCGTTCTGGGGCGAACCACCTGCCGGGGTTACAAGACGCCCTTACGCGGTGAACGGCCTTCTGATTCCTGCCGGAATTCTGTTTGTATTCATCATCGTAATGGGTGTGGGGGCTGAAGGCATGTTCCAATTGACCTCCCGCGCAGGCGATATTCTACTGCATCCCAATATTTATATTGATGCCGTATTGAAGGAGTAGATGTCTATGGCCTTTCAGATTGTACTGAATCTTATCATTGCTTTTGTATGGATGTTTCTGAACAATGCCTGGAATGGTGTTGGTTTTCTCATAGGTTACCTGCTCGGACTGCTTCTCATCGGGGGGATGCGCAGATTCTTCCCCCAGCGCTTCTATGTTGTTCGAGTCTGGGCCATCTTCAAACTGATTACACTGCTGTTCAAGGAACTGGTGCGAGCCAGCATTGAGGTTATACGCCAGATTATCAAGCCAAAGTTAGATATAAGGCCCGGTATTTTTACGTATAAAACTCAATTGTCCTCGGATTGGGAAGTTACTCTGCTCTGCTTACTCATCTCATTGACACCAGGTTCTCTGCCGCTTGAGATCTCGGGTAACCAACGCAAACTGTTTATTCATGCACTGGATATCAAGGATGAACAGAAAATGAGAGATGATATCCAAAATACATTCGAAAAAGCAATTATGGAGGTGACGCGTTAATGTTATCCTCGCTGTTGTTCATCTCATTGCTCATTCTCTCCTTAGCCATTCTGGGTTGCTTGTACAGGGTGCTTCGGGGACCATCCATGGCTGACCGGATCACGGCACTGGATACCATCGGTATCAATGTGATTGCCATCGTTGCCGTTCTGTCGATGATGCTGCAAACCCAAGCCTATCTGGATATTATCTTGCTGATTGGCATTTTGGCTTTTCTAAGTACAGTGGCATTTGCACGTTATATCGAACGGGGGGCGGTATTCAAAAATGATGGAGATCGTTAAAGTAGCCACTGAAACCGCTATAGGTCTACTCGTACTGCTCGGTGCACTACTCAGTGCACTCAGCGCATTTGGACTTATTCGTCTGCCTGATGTATATCTACGTGCCCATGCCGCAACCAAAAGTATGACACTCGGAGTGTTCTGTGTATTAAGCGCTACATTTTTCTACTTCTGGTATTTCGATAACTATATCAGTGCCCGCTTGTTGTTAGGTATCCTGTTTGTATTCATCACGGCTCCGGTCGCCGGACATCTGAACGGACGGGCCGCCTATCGCACTGATGTACCCCTGTGGGAGCAGAGCGTACAAGATGAATTGGAACCCTTGTTAAAAGGGAAAAAAGTGAACCATGAAGCCAAGGATATGATGGAGTAATCCCCAGCCTGGGCATAACAAATAACCCCGAGGATCAGCCGCCCGTTTCGCGGGTTGTTCTCGGGGGTATTTTTTTTATTTTGCATACACGGATCCTATCAGCCGTGATTATGCAGACTGTTTAAGTAGTAAAGTCAGAATCCATTCAGTCCCTGTCTTCTCAGATCCGCAGCCACAATACGTGCAAGCTCCGCAGCCCCTTGACGATTCGGATGCAGACTATCCCCTGTCATATACAGAGCAAGTGTTGCAGCAGGACCAATAGACGTGAAATAGGCAGAACTCAGCTTGTTCAGTTCAACAAGGGTGACTCCCTCTTCCTGAGCAAGTGCACGTGTGGATTGATTGTACCAGCGGTTCTCCGCTTGATGTACATTGGCTGTATTAAAGTCTGTTGCCCGGCCCTGAGGCGTGGAGAGGATCACCGTTGCTCCTTTGTTCTTCGCCTGACGCACCATATCCCGCATAATTTCCTTGAACTGTGCCTCCGTTGTATTATTCTTGGCATTGGTATCGTTAATTCCGAATTGCAAAATAAAATAATCTCCCGGCTTGATATACTTCAGAATCGCTTCCATCTGACCATCATCGCGGAAACCTCTCGCAAATTGACCACTTGCCGCCATATTTCGAACCTGGAAGGTGGAATTGTTCACATAGGACGGAAACAGCTGTCCCCAACCTCCTTGTACACTGCTACCCAGCGGATAGTAATTGCAGACTGTTGAGTCACCACCAATGTAGATTGTGCGGTTGGTAACGGTCTGATTGGATAACTTTCGGATTTCGAGTGCACTAAGTGTGAAGGCGGTGCCTGTCTTTCCTTCCGTAACCAGGAGGTTTAATTGCCCGTCAGTCACCGGAACTTGAAATTGGTCCGTTGCCCCGTTGCCCGTCATATTAATAATCTGGTACACACCTTCTGCAGCTACACTCGCTCTGGAGGTGTTACCCAGGATCACTTTAACTTCATATAGGCCATTGGACAGATTCACATTGAAGGTATTGGTGCTCTTGGTGCCGTAAGTCAGAAACTGCACAGCGTCACTCTTAACCCCGCTTCCTGAGGCAGACACATTCCTCATCTGTGCAGGTGTGTTGAAGCCATAACCTTTCGTAGGCGTATAGGCATCTCCTGCGGACACGCCTGTGTAACCGCTCTCAACAGCACCCGAACCAAAATCAAATCTGTAATTGTCCGTTGCCGCTTCGGCGACTTGCCCTCCACTGCTTCCCAAACCGATGCCCATTGTACTCGCAAACAGAACAAAACAGAGCAGAAGCTTTACTGATATTGACCATTTCATCACTGAATTCTCCTCTCGAATATACTACGAAGACAGAATAACCTTCCAATCGCTGTTATCCCAGATTTTTCGATTTCCTTTTCTCAAGGGAAAATCCGGTGATAAAGGCGAACGCTTCGCTTTTTCAGGTTTTTTCTATCTTCTCCGTTATCGTGTAAATGATTAGTTCAACTTATATAGATGGTAATAAGCCTCAGCTTCACAGCACTTGATCAAGCCAGTCATAAGCCTTCGCACCGCTAATCTCATGTCCACCTGTAAAGAAATCCGCATCCAGTGATTCTGATGCTCCCGCCTGCTCATATATGTGTGTCAAACGGGCATACGCCTCTCTCGCTGCATGGATTGGGAACACCTGATCATCACTTCCGGCTTCAACAAAAAGTGGCCTAGGCACAATCAGGCCGATGAGATCCGGCAACTCCGCTTCACGCAGGATACCTGGCACATAGTTGTCCAGACAATGGTTCCGATCCAGTATGCTGCCCTGGAATGTACTTGCATAACCACTTACTACAGTTGCCCTGAACCGTTCATCCAACGCGGCTGTAAATGCGGTCACCAACCCACCACCCGAGATACCCATGCTTCCAATTCGCTCCGAATCCACTTCTGGCCGGGTCAATACATAATCCAATACACGTGTTGTTTCATACACCCTATGACCGGCGAGGGTCTTCCCCACCATGAGCAGATGCGCAGCAATCTTCGTGCAGGAGCTTACCCCTGGTGGCGCATCGCGGTCCTCTTCCAATCTTCGATCACCAAATCCGAGCAGCTCTGGAGCCGCAACCACATATCCACGCTTCACAAGAGCTACTGCAAAGTCCTTGTGTAATCCGGGCTCTCCTGTCCGTGGCGATCCATCCGGTTCCATGCCCGATATCTCTCGGCTACCGTAGCCATGCCCATGACAAGCAACAATAGCAGGTCTCTTTGTATCAGTAACGCTTCCATCACCCGGAATTAATAAATATACAGGCATGCGAAGTCCTGCATAGGTCGTGATTTCAATCCGCTCCCGAATATATCCGTCACATGTAATGCGCTCCAGTAAGACAGGATTCAGTGTGGCCGCCATCGTTGGAAAACCGCCCAGCCGCTCTTTCACACGAGTACGTAACTGACTGCACCATAACTCCAGGGGTTGATCTGCATGATACGCGGAACGACCACGAAGATTCGTTTGTTGTTGTAGATAGGCTTCAATATCAGACATGGGCCTGTGTCCCTCCTGTTTTTCATAAGATAACGTAGATAAAAGACTGTTGTATGGAATTAATCCCATCCATTATAGAACATCTAGGTCACCCATGAATTGAACATGTTTGCCTGTTTTGAATGGAATCACATGATTTCTAGCCAAAAAAAGGATATCTCCAACCTGAAGACAGGTTACGGAAATACCCTTCATTTCGTCTGACCTGGCAGCCACCAGTTCCACCTGCCCATTAATTTCATCAATGCTGGTACCAGTATTAGACGGATTAATGTAACGTCAATCAACACCGCTGCCGTGATTCCGATCCCTAACTGCCTCACACCTGCAACTTCGGCAAAAGCAAACGGCACGGTCACCGCAAGCAGAATTGCCGCTGCGGAGGTAACCAGACGGCCAGTGGAAGCCAATCCCTGTTGGACAGCCACATCACTGTCTCCGGTTCGTCTATACACTTCCTGAATACGGCTCAGCATAAACACACCATAATCCATGGATATGCCAAACACCAGTCCTGCAATGAATACAGGAATCATAATGGCAATAGCTGACGGCTCCATACCTAGATGTCCTTCATTGAACACCCACACCAATATGCCAAATGAAGCGGCTAAGCTGAGCAGATTCATCACAATTGCCTTGATTGGAATGAGCATCGATCGGAATGCCGCCAGTAACACAAGATAATTGGTGACCACTACAAATACCAGCACTTTGGGCAGTTGACTTGTGACTTCCTGCATTATTTCATACTGCTTGGCAGCTTCCCCACCATAACGTAGTTTTACGTTGTTGGAACCTGGTGCATGATCGCTATTCCTCATTTGTTCCAGCCAGTCTGCGACCTGCTCCGACCCGGGCTCCCCGTACACGTTGGCTATCAACCGTATGGAGTGATCAGAGACCGTTGAACGCAGCCATGCCGTCCTTGCTGACTCCTTGCCTTCTATGGAAGGAGTTAATGCCGACGGTGGAATTTGAAAAAGGCTTTGCGAGCCAGTTTGATTCGGCTGTAATAGGCCCCATGGTGAAACAATGCTCAATACGCCTGAGTCCTGCAGTAGTTGACGGGCTTTATTGTGGGCCAAATGCCAGTGAGAGGCAGTCAACAGTTCCTGCTGTCCGCCAATCACGATCTCGATGGCGGAGGTATTCTTTTGCCCCAAATCATGTTGCAACTGCTCTGCTGCCTGGCGGGAGTCCATTCTCTCTGGCAGTGAAGAGGCATCCGGGACGGACAGTTCCAGCCGGGTTACTGGATAAACACACAGGAGAAGCACAACCGTACCTCCAATGGCCATACTGACGGGTCGTTTCATGACCATTGCTGACCATCGATGCCAGACCGAGCGTCTGGGTAACCAATGGACTAACTTTCGCCTGAATACCCGATCCGCAGACAGTGACAGGAGAGCTGGCAGCAGCGTAACATTTAACAGTAGCGACAGGAGTAGAACAATAATGGCCCCCAAGGAGACACTTAGAAACATCGGCAGTCTGATCCAGAGCAGACCCAGCAGCCCAAGGAGCACGCAAGCTGCCGAGAACAACACTGCTCTGCCTGCTGTACGCAATGTTCGCTGAAGAATCTCACTCCGCAAAACCTCGCTCTGCATATCCAGGCTGCTACCCGTAACGTTAGCTTTGCCTTCATCTTCGTAGACGTGCTGAAGTTCTTCCCTGTACCTGCTCAGGATGATCAGGGCAAAGTCTATACTCAGTGCCATGCCCACCATGGGAATCACATTAATGATAAAGTTGGACAATTCCAGATGATAACCAAGGAGTGACGTAACTCCCATAGCGGTAATTACAGCACTGATCCCCATCATGACAGCAATCAACGCGGCATATAGCCCCCTGAATGCAAAACACAAAATGACCAGGGCAATCGGCAGTCCCACCATCTCTGCCCGTTCCAGATCACGAAAGCTCAGATGATTGACATCCTGCTGGACGACTGCCTTTCCCGTCAATCGCACCGTACCTGGACCGTCTGTTGCCAGTACGGCGCGCAACTGCTCCAGCGGAGGACCCATCTGATGCGCGAGCACATCCATTTTCACAAGGGCATATGCCCTTTGGTCTTGAAGCGTTAACCTTTCGCTAGCATCCAGAGGGGACGTGATAGAGGTTACTGCAGGCAGCACTTGGACCTGTGTCAAACGATCCTTGATCCACTGCCGGAACTGTAACGGTGAGGTATTTTCCTTTTTCTCAAAAACCAGAATAACCGGATCAGCAGGAGATCCGAATTCGTCCTCCAGAACAAGTTCAACCGCTTGCGCATCCCCGTGAACCCGTTTTAAGCCGTGATCCTGAACAATGTCAGGTAACTTCCACGCCCAGACCGCTGACATCCCGATGATAAATACCCAGCAGAGAATAATGAACCGCGGATATCGGCTGATGAAGGCAGCAAGTCTGCGATAACCCATACCTTAGCTCCTCTGCGATCAGATTAGTCATTCGATTATATTCATTGGCAAGGGTAAGATCATAAGCACGTTCATACACTTGCGGTGTATATCTCCTTCACTCGGGTTCGTGAACTATTGAATGCCATGATTCACAGGTGTTCTGTTCGCTATGGGGGCAGGGATGTATGTAAAAGGAAGTAACTCTGCTGTTAATCCCGGGCCAAAGGCCAGCGCTATCCCACTGGAATGCTCTTCCTTCTGTCTGTAATCCTCGCGGATCGCTTGAAGAACAAAAAGAATCGTCACGGACGACAGGTTGCCATAATCCCGCAGGATGTTTCGGCTGTAGGAGACCTGCTCATCTGTCAACTGATACAGCTTCTGAATGGCATCCACGATGCCTCTGCCTCCCGGATGGATCGCCCATATTTCCGGTAAACCGCTCCCCTCCAGCAACCGTTCTACCTCTGGACCGAGATGCAAACCAAGCAGCTTCGGAATCTGTGGTGACAGGTAGAGATCAAAGCCTGTATTGCCCACTTCCCAGATCATTTCTTCTGCACAATCCGGGAGTAGCGTTGAGTGCCCTCGGCCCAGTCGAAAACATTCATTGCGGTCTGTTCCGGATGCACCAATAACACAGGCAGAGGCTCCGTCTCCGAAAAACGATGCGGCATACAGGTCGTCCCGTTTGGCAGATGGCTGAAAGTGAAGTGTGCATAGTTCCACACACACGATGAGAACCGTAGCTTTCTGATCTGTCGTTACGATTGAATTCGCCAGTTGGATCGCCTTCAGACCGGCTGCACATCCTTGAAACACCAGTGGAATCCGGTTGATCTGCGGTGACAATTCAAGCTGCTGGATCAGCCGAACATCAAGTCCGGGCAGGAATTGCCCCGTGCAACTCACCGTAATGAGATGTGTAATTTCCGAGGAGATTACGTCTGCATCCTGAAGGGCCTGTCCGGCCGCCTCCAGACCAAGTGGAACAGCAGCGGCTTTGTATTTGCCCATACGCTCGGATGTAGTCGGAACCTCCTCCGCATTGGTAAAGGGTAAATATCGACAAGAATCAACAGGCTCAAGCAGATTCGGTTCACACGTATAACGAGTCTCCACACCGCACTGATTAAAGATCCGTTTGGCCCACCTTCTCGCATCCGGCTCATGTTCCAGCGCTTGCGCGAGACGGGCAGACACATCCTTTTGCTCAATACGGTGGGCAGGCCATGCCGTTCCTATTCCCATAATACTTGCCCCAGTATTTGCCTCAAGCTGGTTCATCGGCTTAACCTCCTATATCGTACGTGTTCAAAAGCAGGCTTTTTAAACAACCTATATATAAAATAGGTTCATATGACATGTGTGCAGGATATAGTACAAGTCTATTCACTCCCTGTCCGGTTTATGTTCATATTAACAAGCAAAGGCGGACAACATATGCGAGTTTCGCACGTGCTGTCCGCCTTTGCTACAGGATTAAACCCATTCCTATATTACATATTCGATCTTTCAGAACTATTCAGGTCGAATCACTGTGAATCTCTCCCCAAGCTTGGCATAATCATTACCCGCCAGTCGGCTGACTGGTTTCAAATGGTCCATCAGGATATAGCCCTTGTCCGGATTGTAGACTTGTTCGCTGAAATGATACTGTACAATGCGTACCAGCAGCAGGTCACTCACCGGTTTGCCCTCATCATTCGTTATCGGAATGTGCTGATACAGCTCACACTCCATCCGAATGAGTGCTTCCTGAATTCCTGGCACAGCAACCTTGGTACTTGGCACTGTAGTAAGTTTTGTCCGCTCAAGCTCACTTTCGTGGGGTTCCAGTATGGCTGCTGTTTCATTGACTTCTGTTATGATTGCTTCATCACAGATATGCACGACCAGTTCTTGATGAGCAAGCACATTACGTGCAGTATCTTTCATGATACCGTCTTTACGTGCAATGGATATGGATAACAACGGCGGGTCCGAACTAACCACATTAAAGAAACTAAACGGCGCCGCATTAATTACACCATTCTCATCTGAGAGTGTCGTCACAAAAGCAATTGGACGTGGTACCACCGAACCACTCATCAGTTTATAATTGTCTCTTCCCGTTATTTCACGTGGATCCAATGTATACATATGTAAATATCCCCTTCCATGCTCGTGTAACAAGTGTCAATTTCACTTCAGGACACGATAACACACTCATATTTATTATATAACGTAAAATGCTGAATTAACAAAAAAACTCCCTGGTGCGATTGCACCAGGAAGTAGGAACATGTTTTTTCATACCGACTATTTCTTATTTAACAATGCTGTTCTGAATGTCTTCCATAATTTGAAGGTTCGCTTGAACTCCGCTGTACAACCAGCTACTGGACCGGGTGAATTCAAAGACATTACCTGTCTTTACAGCAGGAATGCTCTGCCATACGGCATCTTTCAGCGCTTCTGAGCCTGCTCCCTTGTCACTGTTCACCAGGAATAGATAGTCTGCGTCCATTTCCGCGATCTTCTCCAATGAAATCTCAGACCAGTTACCCGTTGCCTTCGCAGATGCTTCCTTCACAACATTAGGCTCTGCAAGTCCAAGTTCGTTGTACATCACTTCACCACTGGAAACATTGTTGCTTACAACATAAAACTTGTTATTGAACAACCACAACGCTGCGGCCGACTTTGTTCCTCCAGTAACAGCAGTTACTTTTTCTTTGATTTCCTTTGCCTTGGCATCATAATCGTCAAGCGCCTTCTGCGCTACATCCGATTTGTTCAGAAGCTCGCCGATCTTGAGCAGAGCCTGACGCGAGTCCTTGTTGACCTCATCTCCGAGTACATAAGTAGGGGCAATTTTGTTGTACTGTTCGTATTTCTCCCCTTCAACTGTACTTTCAGAACCCATAATAATCAGGTCTGGTGAGAAACTGGCCATGGCTTCAAAAGGTAGATCACTTGCAATACCAGGTATGCCATTCAGATCGGTTTGCAGATAATCCTGCAAACCACTGCCGTTGTTGATGGCCCATTGTGCTGCTGGCTTAACACCGAGTGTAACAAGATGGTCTTCCAGATAAGAGGCGATGATGCGCTCCGGATTAGCCGGGATGGTAACCTCGTGTCCCATTGCATCTGTTAATGTGCGCTCTGTAGCGGATTCTGTTTGTGTCTCTGTCTCCGTTGTTGTATCGTTCTCTCCTGCTGCTCCATTCTCAGCCGTTTTTGTACCACACGCGGCCAACCAGATGGACATAACCATCACCGTAATCAGAAGTATGATCATCTTTCTATTTTTCTTAAGCAATTTGTTAACCCCTCTCATTTCATTATAAAAACCTTATTCGGCGTTATTGTGACAGATTTTAATGTTCAAAAATATTGATACATATAATATCCGTATGTACATTTGTCCGATTTCATTGACAATGATAATTGTTATCAGTTCAGTTGTCAATCCGATTATGCGACGAGTTGATCATATACAATCTTCTTGACGGCACTCACATATAGGCGGATGCCGCCATATGCTGAATGCAGAATACGACGACAGGAAGGATGTTCTGTACATGTATTACGAATATAACCCTTATCTAAGTTATGGAGAAGACCGTTCATTTCAATTGCCTCCACTGTTCCCGGGAGGTGGCGGTGGCGGCACACCGGGTGGTCCGACGTTTCCGGGTATACCTGGCGGTCAAGGCTCCTATCCTCCATACATTCCAGGCGGAGTACCCGGTCCGTATATCCCCGGAGGCATTCCAGGTACAATCCCGGGTACAGCACCGGGTGTACCTACGCAACTGACTCAAGGAAACCTGCCCACCCTGCTTAGTGCCTATCCTCGTCCGGTAGGTCAGCCTCCGGCAGAGATGCTTTTTCTGTATAACCTGATCAAAAGCAGCCCGGGTCTGCTTCCGCTCTTCCTCCAGCAACAGCCGCAAAACCTCACTCAAGCTGTGCAATTTGCACAGACTGGTGCAGCGGCACCACGAGATAACGAAGAACGTGCGCTGCCCAACTTTTGTTATAACCGGTGGTCCCTTGTCTTCACATACAATGATGTCTACCTGATGTGGCCTGCGATTAATCTGTTTGGTTTTGTGGTGGGGTACTTCTATCCATTCCTCACGCCAGGTATACTGTCCAATACACAGATTTTGTTTGCGCTCTGTTAAACCTGTCCTTACCTACAGCAAGAGCCTCATTTGGAAGCATGATTCCTTCCAAATAAGGCTCTTTTTCGTTCTTTTAACCCAAAGTCACTTTACACTATTAAGACTCCATAAACGCAAGGTTGTGCAGAATCAGTGCATTTAACTCAATACTTAATTGTTCTGGCGCTTCCTACCTCTACTGACCATTAGGAAATAAATCACCAAGGCACCGAGATCAGCACACGCAATAACGATTCCCATTGGCACAGCTGTTCCTTCTCCCCCAAGACCTACGAGGGGAGCGACAATACCTCCGAACAGGAACGTCATCACACCAATAAGTGCAGACGCACTGCCTGCCGATTTCTCCTGATTGGCCATTGCCAAGGCGAAGGACGCGGTATTGACCAACCCAACACTGGATACCACCAGAAATAACGGAATCAGCACAGAGATCAGATTACCTCCGGCCAGAATGGCGATGAGCAGTGAAGTTCCTCCGAGCGCCGCGGTTAGCAGCCCCGCGATTAACAGCCGGGTTTCAGATACCTTACCTGCAAGTCTGCCAGCAACCTGACTGGCCAGAATAATGCCTACCCCGTTAATGGCGAAGCATACACTGAACATTTGCGGGGATACCCCGTATATCTTCTGAAGCACAAACGGTGAACCGGATATGTAGGCAAACATGCCAGCCGCTACGAAACCCTGGGTCAACGCATAACCCATAAACTGACGATCCCCTGCGATTTGGCGAAACGTAATTAATGTCTGCTTCAGTCCCCCGCTTGATCTGCGGTTGGAAGGCAGTGTCTCCCCGAGACCGAAAATGACAGCCAACAACGTCAGTATACCGATGAGGCTAAGCATAATAAATACGCCGCGCCACGACGTATACGTCAACAATTGTCCACCAATGATTGGTGCAGCAATCGGGGCTACGCCGTTAATCAGCATTAACAGAGAGAAGAACCGTGTCAGTTCTGGGCCCGAATATACGTCTCTGACGATTGCGCGCGAGATGACAATCCCTGCCGCTCCAGCTACTCCTTGAATGAACCGCAGCACAACAAAAGAGCCCATCGTCAGGCTAACCAGGCAAAGTATGGAGGCGATCGTATAGAGCACAAGCCCTGCAATGAGCGGTGTTCGCCGACCACGTACATCACTTAGAGGTCCGGCAAGCAACTGTCCAACCGCAAGTCCAATCATACAAGCCGTCAGACTGAGTTGAGCATACGAAGTAGAAGAACCAAACTCATCAGCCAGCGTGGGCAACGCGGGTAAATACATATCCAGGGACAACGGCCCAAAGGCCGACAGTGTCCCCAGAATTAAAGCCATCCGTACACGAGATGTAGAGTTCGTGTTCAATGAAGCTGTTGTACTTTTCATCAAATACTACTCCCCGCTACCCAGCAGCTTGAGCAGGTTGGACGGCAGTGTGAACTGTTGATTGTTAATAATAATACGGCGTAATTCTTCTTCATCCCGCTCGTTATCCGCGTCCTTGATCTCCTGAATTTCCCGGTGAAGTCGCTCCATCTGTTGATCCAGCGCATTTGCCGAATCTGCCGCACTCTTTAACTCTCTCGTCAAATGCTCGGGAACATCCTTATTGTATTTATAAAAAATCTTATGCTCCAGACTCGCCCAGAAATCCATCGCGATTGTACGGATCTGAATCTCCACACATGCTCGTTCCTCACCATTGGACATGTACACAGGCACTTCCACCAGAAGGTGAAGGCTTTGGTAGCCGTTTGGCTTTGGATTCTCGATGTAGTCTTTGACCTCCAGTACACGCAGATCACTCTGGTTGCACAGCATATCCTTAATGCGATAGATATCCGAGATAAAAGAACATGTAATCCGTACCCCGGCGATATCCTTGATATTTTGCTTGATGCTCTCAAACGTTAACTCATGATTTTTGCGGAACATCTTATTCATAATGCTCTCAGGAGATTTCAGTCTGGACTTTGTATGCTCAATTGGACTGTAATCATGCAAAGACTGGAATTCTTCCTTCAGGACTTCAATCTTGGTCTCCATTTGATCCAGAGCAAATTTATAGATCATCATAAATCTGGTAATTTCATATTTGAATTTCTTGAATTGATCGATTGGATGTGGAGCGTTCATCATGGCTTTCTCCCTTTCTTTCTGCACACTAAAATTAGTTTTATGAATATGAGAACAAGCGGTCAATCCACAGGTCTCCTGAACCATTATAAATCATATGGAGCCAATAAACGAATTTCTCACATTTGGGCTGGCGATTCTGCCTGGAAGGTATGGGAAGTTATTTTACGCGCATCCTATAGAAACATCCCTGTCATTTGGCCCGCAATTATTAATAAAAGAGGTGGATTTTCCTGCTCTATCAAGTGACGTATTCATCCGATACACTTCGGGTTAAAGCTTATTTATACCTGCCACAAGGTTGTTCATTACCTGATATCACGACATATGAAACTTCTCATTCCGGCTCTGTCTCCTCTGCCTTTCCGGAATTCGCTTCCATACATAAGTCTCTACATTTGCAACCGCTCGCCAGCCACTACCCTTCTGCCAGAATGCATGATATCGCTCACACACAGGAACAGTGGCCTGTGCTGATCTATTGTCGCGGCGGACTTGGCAGCTATGGCGGGGTAAATACCGTTTGGCTTGAGCAATTTGTACATAAAGGTTATATCGTGTTCGCTCCATCCTATCGTGGCAACGAAGGAGGTGAAGGTCGTGACGAGTATGGCGGGAAAGATGCCGAAGATGTGCATGCCGCTTACCGGTTGATGAAACGATTACCTTTTGTCGATCCGACTCGGATATCGTTAATGGGGTTCTCCCGTGGAGCCATTAATGCTGTACATACCGCAACTGCCTATAATGAGGGACTGGACAGAGTACATAAGTTAGTTCTTTGGAGCGGTGTCGCCGATGTGGAACGCACTTACCATGAGCGAACCGACCTGAGGCGCACATTGAAACGGGTGCTGGGTGGCTCCCCACGCGCAGTTCCGGAAGCTTATCTCGCCCGTTCTCCCTTGTCAAAAGCGAACAAACTATCTTGTCCCGTGCTAATCATGCATGGCACATCGGATACACAGGTGAATTACAGTCATGGCACCCGAATGTATCACTGGCTTAAACGCCGAGGTGCGGATGTCACATTTCACGCTTATGGCGGGCAGGATCATCATTTTCACGAGAAAATACATCAGTCAGCGGTTAACAATATGTTTGATTGGCTCGCTGCACCTTAAATCTTGCGCGATGAATTTCATTTTGAAGATGCATGGGTTATGGCTGTATACTGGAGGAGCTACGTTTTTTTGAAAGGACGGATAGGATGAATCAAAGCACCCTCCAAAAATACGCCATGTTGCTTCTCTGTATGTCTGCCGGAATGGTGGACCTGATCGGATATCTGGGACTGGGGCATGTGCTCACAGCCAATATGACGGGAAATATTGTTTTGTTGGGTATTGCCATTGCCCGTGCTCAGGAATTTGTCGTGCTGCGGTCACTGCTTGCTCTCATTGGTTTTATTACTGGCAATGCCATTGCAGCACATATGGTTGGACCTGTGCAGACCAAAAATGGCTGGTCTTCTAAGGTCACAGCCGTATTTACTGTTGAAAGCATATTGCTCCTGCTGTTCGCGATCGCCATGATTAGTCCATTTTCAGAACAACTGTCTTATCTGTTAATTGTCATCCTAGCCGTTGCAATGGGGATGCAAACAACTGCGGCACGCCGCATTGGAATTGCTGGCATCTCAACAACCGTGCTCACCAATAATTTGGCCGCTGTGGTTGAGGATACCGTAAACATCCTCAAAAAGCTGCGACATGCGAATATCCGATCGTTAACCAAAGCCTTGTCCACAGACGCCTACCTTCGTGCAGGTGCTGTTGTCATCTATTTGATCGGCGTCATTGCAGCCGCATTGTTATTCCACCGTGTGCCCATGATTGCAGTCTGGATTCCTGTCCTGATCATTGGCGGCGTAACCCTATACGCCCGATTACATGCATGGGGAACTTCACAACAAAGCGAAAGTTAATAAAAGTTAATAGTAGAAGAAGCAATCTGTCCATTCAAGAGGCTGTGCAAAAATCCACTTTAGGATACTGAAAACTGGTCTTTTTGAACATGGACTTTAAGTTATTTTAAGTACAATCACGCTATTTATTTCATCAAAGCAGCTTCTTGGCGGATAAGCTTGACCAGATGCTGTGCAGCAGGTGATAATACCTCCCCGGCTCGTGTACATACGGCAACCGTATTTCTCAGCTGTACACCTCGAACAAACACACGTGCCAGCCTGCCTTGCTGCACATCTTCGTTCACAACCAAAGAAGATATAAAGTTGGCCCCATAACCTGCCTTCACCGCACTAATCGTTTCGTTCAGCCCGTTGAACTGAAGCGCAATGCGGGGAGCGGCCAGGTTATTTGTTGTGCAAAGGGAAACGAGTCGCTCACGCGTGGCACTGCCTTCTTCGCGCATGATAAACGGCTCCGCCATCATCTCATGCAGCTCGATTTCTTTGCCCGCATACGGATGGTCAGGGTGCACAACAAACCACATCTCATCGTCAAACAATTCATCCCATTGGACACCTGCATGTGTAATGCCACTTCCACCATACACTGCAATCTCTGCCTCATAACGAAGTAATTGGTCAAATGCCATCCGGGTGTTGGTTGTGCTAACAACAATCTCCACATCCTCGTGCATTTGCTTAAACCGCGCAATCCAGCCCGGCAGCAGAAAATTCGAAGGCAAGTAGGTTGCCGTAAGACGGATCAGTCCTTTCTTGCCCTCCCGAAAATCCTGCACAAAATTCTCGACATCCTGCTCCAGCATGAACAGACGTTCCGCATAACCTGTCAACTGTATCCCCGCATCCGTAAGCACCAGTCTTCTTCCCTCCGAAACAAAAAGCTGGATTCCCAATTCACGTTCAAACTTCTTCACCTGAGAAGATACTGCTGGCTGACTAATATTTAGTTCCTCTGCGGCACGAGTGACCCCGCCATATCTCACGATGGCATGAAATAATCGTAATCCATGCAGATTCATGTTTACACCTCTTCCACGTCAATTACATAATCTAAAGTTATATTATCATACATAATATATATTTTATTTATATATCTGCTTCATTTATAGTTGAAATATGAAATCCAATACAAGGAACAAGGAAAGGAACATGTGAACATGAAAAATATAAATACGACCAACCTACAGCATACCTGGACTCAAGTCGACGACTACATGAATGATCTGCTGATTCCATCAGATTCCCTGCTGGAACATACACTGCAAAGCAATGCCGAAGCTGGACTCCCTGCTCATGACGTAACACCAAATCAAGGAAAGTTACTTCAACTCCTGCTTCAAATCCAAGGCGCATCCCGTGTACTTGAAATCGGCACATTGGGTGGATACAGTACCATCTGGATGGCAAGAGCGCTGCCTGAACACGGACGCATCGTCTCACTGGAATCAGAATCACACCATGCAGACTTGGCCCGGGCCAATCTCACACGAGCAGGGCTGATGCACAAGGTTGACCTTAGAGTTGGTCCTGCCCTAATCACCCTTCCCGATGTTCAGGAAGAATACAGAGAACCGTTTGATATGATCTTCATCGATGCTGACAAACCGAGTAATCCCGATTATCTGAGATGGGCCCTGCGACTGACTCGGCCGGGGAGTCTTATTATTGGTGATAATATCGTCAGGGACGGTGAAGTGATCCGCACAGACAGCACAGACCCCAGAGTTCAAGGCGTTCGATCATTCCTGCAGTTGATCTCGGATCACCCTCGGCTTGAAGCTACAGCACTGCAAACGGTTGGTAGCAAAGGTTACGATGGATTCGTCATTGCTCGTGTGATTGATGCCCCTGAACCAAAATAAACAGTGGTCAATTCTTCCGCAAATTCCCCTTTCCTGTTAAACTGGAATCACTGCACAGGTAGACTGGGGGGAACCACTTGAGAGTTTTACAACATATTAATGATGAAATTCGCGGCTGGTCCCGCAATATTCAACTGTTTTTCCTGGCTAGCATTCTGTATCAGATCGGAAATGGCATGTTCTCTGTCTTGTACAATCTGTACATTCAGGGTCTGGGCTATAATGATACAATGAACGGCCAGATTGTAAGTATTCAATCACTCGCAACAGCCATTATGTTTGTTCCTATCGGTCTATGCGGTGATCTGTTCAGCCGCAAGCGATTACTCATTACCGGGGCGTTATTCAGCGGAATCTTTCTGATCGGACGCTCCTTCGATTATTCGGCTACAGGGCTGATCTGGTTCGCTGTATTCTCTGGCCTTTTCGCTGGGGTATTCCAAGTACTGGCCATTCCTTATCTGGCGGAAAACGTCAAGAAAAGCCAGCGGCTGAAAATGTTCAGTTATTATTCATCCCTTGTGCTCGCTTCCCAGGTGCTTGGTAGCCTGGGTGGCGGTGTATTCGCAGATTTGTTACATACGGCAGGACTCGCCAAAGTGACCGGATTGCAGACGGTTTTATTTGTCGGTGGTGCAGCAACACTAGCTGCATTTATTCCACTGTTATTTGTAACCGAAGGCAAGGCTGCTCCGCAGACCACGATTACGGCGCAACCCGTTCTTCAACCCGATTCGGGTCTAGAAGGAAATTCAACGAATACCCCAAGCACGGACGATTCGATCACGAAGAAAAAAGATTCCCGACTGATTGGTCAGTTTATAGTGACTCAGTTGTTAATTGGATTAGGTTCCGGACTGGTTGTACCGTATCTGAATCTGTATTTCACCAATCGATTCTCGGTTTCTCTGAGCGGCATGAGCTTACTAATTGCACTTGGTCAGATTATGACGATTGTATCCATGCTGATTGGTCCTACCCTGGCGGCAAAAGTCGGAAGCGTAAGAGCCGTTGTCATTTTCCAGGTCATGTCGCTGCCTTTCCTTCTATTAACAGGCTTCACCAATCTGTTGTTCATCGCTTCGCTCAGTTTCTTATTCAGACAAGCATTAATGAACGCAGCCAATCCCATTCATTCAGCGATACTGGTGGATCGGATCTCGGACAAACGTCGTGGCATTGCCAATTCACTGATGCAGACCTCGTTCATGATTGGATGGGCGACCATGGGACCCGTTCAATCCTATCTGGTCACTACATACGGAACGTACTGGGGTTACGCGATCACATTCAGCATCACAGGCTGTCTATATGTTATTTCATCACTGATGTACTTTGTAATGTTCAGAGAACCCAAACCTTCCGCTACGGCTCTCGCAGGATCTTAATGAGTTGAACAGTAGCAGTCTGGTTGTTCCGCAGATAACGCAACGTATCTAATCATCAGGAGTGATCACACATGAACATGAATCCTTCATTAAACCTGAATGCATACCCGAATCTCATACCACCTCATTCAACCGGTAGGCTAAACGGATGGAACTGATGCGCAAGCTTGGTTCCCACGTTGTCTTTCGGTTTTTTCTTAGTCTGGGTGTCTCTGTTCTTGGCGGATTGCTGTTCACAGCCATTCATACACCGATCCCGTGGTTGCTCGGCCCAATGGTATTCATGCTGCTTGGTTCCCAAGTCGCCAAATGGCCACTCATGTGGCCTGCCTCTATTCGGGACTACGGCATTCTGATTGTTGGTTATTCGATTGGACTCACCTTAACAAAAGAGGCACTGCACGGCATTTTGCAACAACTTCCTATGATGCTTCTGATGACCTTGCTGTTAATCGGATTGTGTGTAATTACGGCCTACATCGCTTCAAAGGTAACCGACTTTGACTTCCCCTCCCTGCTGGTTGGCAGCATTCCAGGAGGACTGTCCCAGATGGTGTCCCTTGCAGAAGAGATGAAATCTATCAATCTGACGCTAGTTACCTTTTTGCAGGTGACTCGGCTGATCATGATTGTCTTCTGTGTTCCGTTCCTGCTGTTCAGTCCGTGGATTGGAGGTACCGCAGGTGGAGGTTTGGATCATACGTTCATTGACGTAGCGACGTGGGGTTCCCTTTTCCCCGAGATTCTTGTCTATGCTCCGCTCTGTGTAGCGGGTGCATGGGTTGCACGCAAACTCCGATTTCCGACAGCCTTTATGCTGGGTCCCATGATTGTCATGTGTGTCGTTCAATTAAGTACAACGATGCACACGCCCAGTCTGCCAACCTCCCTCTTAAACGTATCGCAATTGATGATTGGCAGCCACGTTGGACTGATGCTCAAGCCGGAACAGTTGCAACGTAAGACACAGACGGTGACCCTAGCCGTGATTAGCAGTGTACTTCTCATTGCTGGTGCGCTTGGATTGAGTTATCTGTTAATGAATGTATTCTCCCTCTCGGCGGCTACCTCACTACTCAGTATGGCCCCTGGCGGAATGGATCAGATGAGTATCATGGCACATGAAGTGAATGCCGATCTTTCGGTTGTATCCGGGTACCAATTATTTCGCATCCTGTTTATTTTCTTCATCGTCTCTTCCGTACTGAAGATGATTCTTGTACATATGTTGAAAGAAAAGAAAGTTAAGCCCTCACTTCAATGATCATATTTCTAGCTGATCCCATGACAAAGAGAGTATCCATTGATGTCACGTCCTGCGGATACTCTCTTTTATTTGTACAGACTTAACTTCAGCATTTGGCTTCATTCAATTTTAAGCATAATGACTACTTATGAATAAATTCGGTTGTACATCCAGCCTACAATGCCCACCGTAACCACTGTTGCCCCAATAATAAATGCATAATAGCCAATCTTACTTTTGGACTCCGAAGTCTGATGGTCATAATAATCCGAGTTACGTCGGTAAAACCCCATCCATAACTCTCCGATCATATTCACTACAACCAATACAAAACGTTTAACAAGCCCCATTGTATTCGCGTCTCCTCTCTAATCAACCTTCTTCCCTATTAAGTATAATTATCCCAATTCATTAAAACAACCTACTCATATTACCTTTGGTGCAGTTTCTTGCTCCAACCAGGTTAGAATATCAAAGGCTTCTTGGTCGGTGCTACCACACATCGCTTCCTCAGCTTGCAATCCACTGCATACCGCAGGACGATCTTTTTGGCCAAAAATTCCGCAGCGATTATCATCGGTAAGCTGCACACAACGTACACCTGCCGGCTTGCCATGAGCCATGCCCGGTATGGGTGACGATATTGAAATCGCGATACAACATGCGGCACAGCCTGTCCTGCATTCCATACACATTCCCTCCTAATTTTAATACTTATAGTACTGACAATACGTGTTCAAAAAGACCGGTTTTCAATACCAAGAAGATGGGATGAAGATAGAAATGGAGTAGCGGAGCGTAGATAGAGCTACGTGAGCAACGGACATTTCGGCTGAATTCCATATTCGATGCTGATGATGCCATTAGGCATCCTTCGTAATCAAAAGCGGACTTTTTGAACTACCTCTTAATTATGAACGATTTATCCAGGTCCAGGTTCGAGCCAGTCCCTGAGCAATTCTCCGATTCATACTTCGATTGGAAAAATACCCCCCATGACTTAGCGGATTCCAACTCATAGCCACGCCGCCAGAGTTCACTTCAATGTCTTCTTTGACCGCTTTCTCATAAGCGGGATCAATGGGGCGTAATGGATAACCCAGAATATCATCCCGATCGTAGAAGTTCACCCACTCCCCTTCCAGCCCAGCATAGTACTGATTCACATGGGAAGAGGGCACCTGAATTGGACAACTAAAGTCATGGTAACGCAAACTCCATAAGGGCAAGGTTGTACCAAACGAGTAAAAATGGGTCAGGGTATCCCCCCGCTCCAGAGCCGAGTTCACATCCACAACCTCAGGCACACGACTGGACGGATATTGCAGATCGTAGAAGAAGTTACTGGCGATTACGGCACCCAAACTATGGGCAACCACACAGAGCGGAGCTTCCGGTCCATTACGCTGTGCAAGGGTATGCATCGCCTGATTCAACGTTCGATGTACGGCATCGTAGTTATGGCCTTGATTTTCCACCGGTTGATAAGCAACCGCATCAGCCAGGTAGTGGATGACAAATCGGCGCAACGCCTGAAAGTTCAATCCCGGAGAGCTGACGAGCTGTTGAAAGAGCGCCTCTTCCCGCTCCTCAAATACATCCGCCCAATATACAGGTTCGATATCGAGCATCTGTTTGGAGGCTCCAGGCAAGACCATCACCTTGTCCAATTCCTTATGCAAACAAGCAATCAGCTTGTCCGCGTACCCATCCTTCCGCATACCCAGCCCATGAATAACCATCACCGCAATACGTGTCATGGCTCTCCTCCTCATCGATCTAGGATCTCTTTCTCCACCATATGAACGCCACGACTCGAACATGCCTGAAGCTTGCTTTGTCAGAAGAACCTTTCCAACCACCATTATTTTAAAAATGTGATTCTTCCATTTTATATACAGTTTACCATGATCGCCATGAAAATAACGATCTCACAACAAAAAAGGAGCTGCACATCACGCAGCCCCTTCTTGTTGTTGTATTCAATTAACCTTTCAGATGAACCTTCAACACACCATTTTGATTGGATCTAACATCACCTGTCGTGACTTCCACCCGTTCAACCATATCCTGACCATCTGGAATGATAATCGGGGTAATCAGCGGGTATCCCGCATCTTCAATTACCTTACGATCAAACTCCAACAGCTTTTGTCCAGCCTTTACATGCTCGCCAGCTTCCACATGCATGTTGAAGCCTTCACCCTTGAGGGATACGGTATTAATCCCGACATGGATCAGAACCTGTAATCCACTCGCGTGTTCAAGAATCACCGCATGTTTACTTTTGATCACATGAGCTACCTGAGCATCAAACGGGGCAACAACAACATTGCCGGAAGGTTCAATTGCTACACCCTCACCCATCTGTTTCTCGGCAAAAGCCGGATCTGGTACTTGCTCCAGTGATACGGCCTGGCCTGTTAATGGCGCCATGATTTCCAGTGTATTCACGGCTTCGTCTCCTACTTGAGCTGCACTACGTGTGCGCTGGTTTGGATCTGTTTTTGCAGTTGAAGAGGTAACACCCGAAGCAGACTGCGACGTAACCGCTTTAGGCTCATTAATGGTTTCATTGCTTGCACTACGATCTTCTTTTCTCAGTTTGGCTCTGCCAAAAAGGACGGTCAGTACAAATGGTACAACCAGGACAATCGCCATGCCGATGAAGAAGACACCCCATTTGTTAGGGAAAATCGACAGGAATCCCGGTACGCCACCTACACCGATGGATGTTGCCTGAACATTATTCATCGTCAGCAACACACCGCCAATCGCGGAACCGACCATACCAAAGATAAACGGATAACGATAACGGATATTCACGCCGAAGATCGCCGGCTCAGTTACCCCGAGGAAGGCCGATACCGAGGACGTTGCTGCAAGTCCTCTCATTTTCTTCTCACGCAGGACAAGCATCATCGCAAGTGCCGCTGAACCCTGTGCGATATTAGACAATGCCAGCATCGGCCACAGGAACGTACCACCCTGACTACCGATGAGCTGAACATCGACCGCGAGGAACGTGTGATGCATACCGGTGATAACGAGCAAAGCGTATAAACCACCGTAGATCAGACCACCCAGCGCCGCGTATGAATCGTATACATAGATCAAGCCGGATGTAATTGCATTTGCAATAGCAAATGTAACCGGTCCAATAATCGTAAATGCCAAGAATCCGGTAATCAGCAACGTAACTGGTGCAACGACCAGCAGTTTAATTGAATCATGTACCCTTTTGTTCAGGAAAATTTCCATCTTTGCAAGCAGATAGGCCGATACCAGTACTGGCAGAACCTGCCCTTGATAACCGATCTTCTCAATCTCCCAACCGAACAGATTCCATGTTGGCACCGTGCCATTATTCACAGCATCAGCGTAACCATATGCACTCAGCAGATCGGGATGTACCAAAATGAGACCCAGCACGATCCCGAGCAGCGGACTGCCTCCAAACCTTTTTACAGCTGCCCAACCAATTAGAGCCGGCAGGAACGTGAAGGCTGTACTGGCAATCGTATTAATAATGGACGCAAGATCCTTCCAGGCTGGATAAACATCCACCAGTGATTTTCCATCAAAGAAAATGCCTGGACCTGTCAGAATATTGTTAATCCCGAGCAAAAGACCTGCCGTAATGATTGCAGGCAAGATCGGAATGAAAATATCCGAGAGTGTTTTAATCGCTCGCTGAATTGGATTTTGCTTTTTACCAGCAACCACCTTCACATCATCCTTGGAAGAACGATCTCCCCCGGTAATCTGAATCATCTCATCATAGACTTTATCTACCAGACCAGGCCCAATAACGACCTGGAATTGTCCTTGGGAAGAGAATTGTCCTTTAACCAGATCATTCTGATCCAGACTTTCAGTATCCACTTTACTCTCATCATACAAGGCAAACCGGAGTCGTGTAACACAGTGTGTAGCAGCTTCAATATTCTCTTTGCCACCGACTGCCCGGACGATCTCCTCAACCTGTTTTTTATCGATTGCCATAGTGTCACTTCCTATTTATAAAATGTGATTAGTCCTGTTGTGGCACAAGCCACATATAGGATGCATACGGACTGAGAGAGATTTCCTGCGTCAGCGCAGGGGCTGCCTCCGTATTTCCTATGAGTAACTCTGCTGATTTGCCTGTAATGTGATCATTCCAGACCACTTCCGGAAGCGAGAACGTGACGTCTCGTTTACTGAAGTTGGATACAACAATCAGGGTTTCACTTCCATTGGTCCGTGCGTACGCGAATACATCCGGGTGTGCATCGTCCAATCGTTCATACAGACCGTCGATCAGCACGTTAACCTGTTTACGTAGGGCAATCAATTTGCGGTAGTGGTAGTAGATCGAATCTGGATCAGCCAGCTGCTGTTCCACGTGAATGGAAGGATACCGCTCATCCACCTTCAGCCAAGGTGTTCCGGTAGTAAATCCGGCGTTCTTACTTCCATTCCACTGCATCGGTGTGCGGGAGTTGTCCCGGGAACGCTCTTTTACAATGTTGAAAGCCTCTTCAGCGGATTTACCTCGTTCTTCCTGAAGCAGGCGGTACATGTTCGTTGATTCGATATCGCGGAACTCGCTAACGTCATTCCAGACCGGATTCGGCATGCCGATCTCTTCACCCTGGTAGACATAAGGTGTACCTTGCATGCCGTGTATCGTTGTTGCAAGCATCTTCGCACTTTCGGCACGATAATCACCATCATCGGCGAATCGGGATAATGCCCGAGGCTGATCATGGTTATTAAGGAACAGGGCGTTCCAGCCACCACCAGCTTGCATGCCTGTCTGCCACTCACTAAAGAGCTGCTTCATCGCTTCGAAATCATACGGCATCAGTTCCCACTTCTGACCATTCGGATAATCCACTTTCAGGTGATGGAAGTTAAACGTCATCGAAAACTCCCGGGAAGCCGGGTTCGAATATTGGATACAATGTTCCAGTGTTGTGGAGGACATTTCCCCTACGGTCACCATGTTGTAAGGCCCGAATACTTCATCGTACATCTCGGTGATGTACTCATGCACACGCGGTCCATCCGTGTAGTATTTGCGTCCATCACCCGGTGACACGCTACCATCATCATCAGGGAACCGCTGGTCTTTGGAGATCAGGTTGATCACGTCCATACGGAAACCATCCACACCTTTTTCGGCCCAGAACTTGATCATATCCCGTACAGCTTTGCGTACTTCTTCATTCTCCCAATTGAGATCTGCCTGCGTTTTATCAAATAAAGTCAGGAAATATTGTCCCGTCTGTTCATCGAACTGCCAAGCAGGCCCACCGAACTTGGATTGCCAGTTGTTTGGCACACCGCCATCCGGAGCAGGATCTTTCCAAATATAATAATCCCGATACGGATTATCCTTGGAAGAACGGGATTGCTGGAACCACTCATGATCGGTCGAGGAGTGATTCACCACGATATCAATCATCAGTTTCATATCACGAGCCTTCAGACCTTTCAGCAATTCGTCAAAATCCTCCATCGTTCCATAATCCGGATTAATCCGATAATAGTCCGCTACGTCATACCCATTATCATGCTGCGGAGATACATATACCGGCTGCAACCACACAATATCGATACCCAGATGCTGCAAATAATCAAGCTTCTCGGTTAATCCACGAATATCTCCAGTACCCGATCCGGTTGTATCATTAAAACTCTTCGGATATACCTGATACACCGTTGATGTCTTCCACCAAGATGACGGAGTTGTGTTATTAGAACTCATGTTAACGCCTCCAATAAATTGTAATGCTCTTATGTGATGTTCTCGGTTAACTTCATATCTATATTACATAAGTAAACATGTATATACAAGTTGAAACTATAATATGTATATTCTTCGCCTCTTCTACACATTCCCCATAAATCTTTCCTCTGTAACATTTATTTTGGAACCTGCGTTCGTGAACCCAATGATATCTGTATTGGGACAACAAAAAACCGTCTGTTCTTCCCACCATTGGTGCGGGCAACAGACGGTCTAATTTGGTTGAACTTGGTTGAACTTTTTAAATGTATTCTACTGTTTTTTACTGTTGTAATGGATTGTTATTATAGGGTTGCTGTCACTTGACTTCATCACCACAGCGGAGACACGCCTCTTACGACATCTCCGGTGAAACTACGGTTTTCCCTTGTTTTTCCTGCATATTCAACATTAATAAAGATAGTGCAGCTTGCTCTTCCCTTTCCAGTTCAGCAGCACTGATCTCACCAGAGAGTACGGCACGCATTCGCTTTTGATCCAGCAGACCTTCCCATTTTGCCACCACAAATGCTGCGACACAGTTGCCCATCAGGTTGGTGAATACACGCATTGTATCCATGAATCGATCTGCACCAAGCAGCAGAGCAACCGCTGCTACCGGAAAAGCATTGACAGCCACTGCCGTTGCAGACAGGGCCAAGAATGCGGAGCCAGGTACTCCTGCCATGCCTTTGGAACTTAACATCAACACCAGCAAAATCGTAATCTGCTGCATCAATGTCAGTTCAATCCCTACGGCCTGAGCAACAAAAACCGTTGCCAAGGATAAATAGATCGAAGCGCCATCCAGATTAAACGAGTACCCCGTCGGCACTACAAGACCCACAACCGCACGATCACAACCCGCCTTGGTTAGTTTGTCCATCATGCGTGGCATCACCACTTCTGAGGATCCGGTTCCAATTGCCAGCATCACTTCAGAACGGGTATACTTCACAAATTGCAGGAAATTCAGCCCGGTAATCCACCAGGCAGCCAATGCCAGCATGACCAGAAACAGCAGCGCTGCGCCGTAACAGGCCAGAATTAACAGACCAAAGGATGATAAAGTGGAAGCCCCATAGGCACCTACCGTGTAAGCCATGGCTCCAAATGCACCAATTGGCGCGAGTTTCATGATATAACCGATGATGCGGAACATAATGCCGAGCAAGTTCTCAATCAGCGTAAGTACATTCTCTTTTGCCTTACTCTCCGTTGCTGCCAGCGCAACCCCGAACAGGCAGGCCACGAGCAGTACTTGCAGAAGTGCATTTTGTGCAAAGGCATCCACAACACTTGTCGGAATAATATTCATGATAAAGTCTACCGTGTGCGGTAACTCGGAACCATTGGTTTTCGCTTCAATGCCGCTTGCGTCTATGGTTGAAGGGTCCACGTTCATTCCGGCACCGGGGCGAAGCAGATTGGCTGTTCCCAATCCAAGTACCAGCGCCACTGTAGTTGCAATCTCGAACCACACGATGGCTTTCAGCCCGATGCGACCTACCGACTTCAGATCACCGATTTTGGCAATGCCTGTTACAATCACCATGAAAATCAGTGGTGCGATGATCATCTTGATCAATTTGATGAAACCTGTTCCGAGCGGTTGCAGCAAGCTACCCAGATCCGGCCACAGAATGCCTACGCCAATCCCGATGATTACCGCTACAATAATTTGAAAAAATAATGATTTCATAAATGACATGAACGCTCCCCCTGTTTGCGGTCAATTCGGATTTCTGTTTGGTTTCCGTGTAACTTTTTATATCATTCTAAAAGGGAGTTCAACAATGGAATTTCAATGTTTTTGTCATTTGTACCAACTCTATCGGTGAAAATTGAACCTAAAACCGAAAAAAGACGAATATCACGTCAGTTATCTTAACGTGATATTCGTCTTTATCCATAAATCCATTTATTATTGAACAGCGGTTAAATGTGCATCACAGGGTAATAGATTCTCCGGGGGCGAGCACACGGCCTTCCAACCCTTTTCCAGCTAGTTGTTGCACGAAGTGTTCCGCATCCTGACGAATCACCGGGAATGTATCATAATGAACCGGAATCGTCAGTTTGGCATTAAACCATTCGGCCGCTTGCAGCGCATCCTCAGGTCCCATAGTGAAATGTCCACCAATCGGCAAGAAAGCTACATCAATATCATGACGATCACCGATCATTTTCATATCCCCGAAGAGACTTGTGTCTCCGGCATGCAAAATCGTTTTACCACCAATATTAATGATATATCCAGCAGGCAAACCTGCATACATGATCCGTTGTTCTTCTTCCAGCACAATCCCCGAAGTATGGAACGCCTGAATCATTTTGGCTTGAGCAAAATCAAGATCTACCGTTCCGCCCATGTTCATGCCGAGTGTATCCAGACCTTTCCAAGACATATATGTAGCCAATTCCACAATAGCCACAACTTTGGCGTTATTTGCTTTGGCAATAGGCTCAGCATCGAGGATGTGATCCATATGTGCATGTGTCAGCAACACAATATCTGTCTTAATATCTTCAGGCTTCGTGACGGCAAGCTCGTTGCCACGCAGGAAGGGATCAATGATCAGAGACTTTTCTTCTGTGCCCAGCTGAACACTGGAGTGACCGTGGAACGTAATATTCAACAACTTGGATTCCTCCCGACATATGTTTTGATTATTTTGAAACCACTATTCATTATAAATCATAGCTCTTCACCAACGCAAAATTACGCTAGCCTCCGTGTCACCGCTACTTACGATATACCCTTGCTTCATACGGCTGAAGCTGAATGGCACCTTCATCGGTAGAATAACGTCTGCTTACGTTACTAATGATCAGTTTGGCATGCTCGGAATCCCAGCCTTCCGGCCAGTGCATCTCAGGTTCATGGCCACGGAAATTCAGAATGACCAGCATCTGCTCATCTTCCAGCGTTCGGGTATAGGCATAGATATCCGGATCATCCGGCAGTAACAGCTCATATGCGCCATAGATAAGCACTTTATGTTGTTTGCGAAGCGCAATTAACTTACGGTAATAATGCAAAATGGATTGCGGATCACTTTCGGCATCAGCCACATTAATCTCAGGATAATTATCATTCACCTGAATCCACGGCTGCCCCTGGGTAAACCCTGCGTGTTCCGTCTCATCCCATTGCATCGGCGTGCGGGCATTATCGCGGCTCTTCAGCCAGATCGCCTGCATGACTTCGTGCTTCGACTTACCTTGACCAATGTAATGATTGTAATAATTTTTGGTCTCAATGTCCCGGTATTGTTCGATATCCTGAAAAGCGACATTGGTCATGCCGATCTCTTCTCCTTGATAGATGTAGGGGGTCCCTTCGAGTGTAAGCATCCATGTCGCCAGCATTTGAGCAGAACGCACCCGATATTTACCGTCATCACCAAAACGGGAAACCGGACGTGGCTGATCATGGTTGCCCATATAATTGGCGTTCCAGCCTCTACCATGTAAAACTGTTTGCCACCGGCTCATGATTTCTTTGAGATCTGTCAATTTCCATTCCTTATAGTTCCATTTACCAATTCCGGAGGATTTGGCATCGATAAACATATGCTCAAACTGGAATACCATATTAAGTTCGTCACGATCCGTCCCCACATAAGCCAAGGCCTGCTCAGGCCCAAGTCCGGAAGTCTCGCCAACCGTCATGGGTCCGTAAGGTTTCAGGATCATGTTATTCAGTTTCTTCAAAATCGAGTGTACCTGTTCCAGGTTGGAAAAGAGCTGATACGCTGGAACCACCGGCAGATTATCCGGATTGTGGGCACTTGGCAGACCCTCTGCCTTGGCGATATGCGCTACTGCATCGAAACGGAATCCGTCGACCCCTTTTTCCAGCCACCAATGCACCATCTCATACATCTCTTCTGCCATCTGTGCATTGTTCCAGTTGAGATCCGGTTGCTGTTCCGAATACAGATGCAGATAATACTCATTTGTCTCGGGATCATGCTTCCACACCGAACCTCCAAAATAGGACTCCCAGTTATTCGGCACCTGACCATTTTTGCCTGAACGCCAAATATAATAATCCCGTTTCGGATTTATCTTTGATGAACGCGATTCAGCAAACCACGCATGTTCATCCGACGTATGATTCAGTACCAGGTCCATCATGATCTTGAGACCACGCTTGTGTGCCTCTGCCAATAATCGATCAAAATCCTCCATCGTCCCATACTTACGTAAAATGCCGTAGTAATCCCGGATATCATATCCGTTATCTTGTCCTGGTGAATCATAAATGGGACAGAGCCAGATCACATCTACGCCTAAATTCTCCAAATAATCGAGCTTCTCATAGATTCCCTGCAAGTCGCCATATCCATCCCCGTCCGAATCTTTAAAGCTGCTCGGATAAATCTGGTATACCACACTCTCTTTCCACCAAACGATATCGCCCACCTCGCTCTCATCATTGTTCAATATATAAATTGAACAAAAGAATATTTACACTAGACACTCCGATGACAGAACAACCTTCCGATCGCTGTTATCCCCAGATTTTATGAATTCCCCTTATAAGGGGAAAATCCGGTGATAGCGTATGCTTCCGATGCAGCTTTCTTTCAGAAAGCTTTTAGGCGAACTCTTTCGCTTCCTCAGGTTATTTCTGTCCTCTCCGTTTCGTGTAAATGTTTAGTTCAATTTATATATATAATCTCTGCTCACGATATAAATAAGCCGTTAATATGTTTTATCCGAAATGATTCCCTTGTAAACATTTGAAAGGTATCTTATGCAAAAAGACCCGGTGATGGACCGCGATCTGCGGCTCAATTCCGAGTCCTTCTTTGTGAAAATAAAATTAACTTAAATCCGGCGTAACCTATCCAGGCACCGATCGTGTTCAGAATGATGTCATCCACATCAAACGAACCTACACGTGTAATCAATTGTGTGACCTCGACACCCAGCAGAAGCAAAACAACTGTAGATGTAAAGGTCAGGAACGAACGACACCTCCGAAACAACCATGGAATCCAGATGCCCAACGGAATGAACAATACGATATTGCCAAACAGGTTTTTGACCCAGGTATCTGTATTGTACCTCTCCCTCTCCAATAGAAGTGGCCGAATGGTCTCGAAGGGTACGAGATTATATTGATAATACATGCCTGGTGTTCGGCCGCTGATGAACAGTAAAATGCCCATAATCAGTATGTAAAGGACTGCCATGCAAGCAACAATGGTCAGCATCCACTTGGAGTGGAGCCACGACTTTTCGTTCATTCCTTCTATCCTCCGACCTTGTTTTCCGCGAAGCGGTAAGGTCTATTTTAACGGGATATAGATCTTCATGTCCAGTTGTTCAGGGGTCGATTTCCAGACATCTGTCACTTCAAAGTCCGGCCCTTCCCTCCGTTCATAGTTCGACTGCGGCAGCCAGCTGCCATAGATCATTTTACGGATATCCTGCCCGGAGCCTTCCACGGTGAACTCTGCATACAAGCCGCCGGGAATTTCAATCGAGGTAAAACCGGGTTCTAGTATCTGCGATGCTCCACCGCTTTCTTCACCCACAATAAAAGAAAATGCTCCATTCTCTTCAAAATGACAAGCCACACCGTATGCCATATCAGGGCGTGTCCTCTCCGGGATAACCATGAATCTCTGTTCCAACCCAAAATCGTGATAAAATCCGGGTATCTCGGCATAATGCTGATTGTCATTCAGATTGGTCTTATAATCATAGCCGACAATCCAGTTCGGTTCCCGTGTAACTAGACGGGGTGTGTTCATGTGGAATGTTCCACCAAGCGAAGTTCGATAATCATTAAAATCAATGCTCTGTTGCATCTTCAAAAGAGACAATTGCTCCGCTTCCAGCTTACGCAGCTTCGCGGGTGTCATTCCAAAGTAGGCTGAAAATGCACGGGTAAATGCCTCTTGGGATTGATAGCCAAAGCTCATTGCAATGTCCAATATGCCTTGGGATGTGTCTCTCAGTAACCCTGCGGCTTCCGTTAATCTGCGTCTGCGCACATATTCGAGTACTGTGAACCCGGTGATCGCCTGGAATAAACGTTGAAAATGAAACGCCGAAAAGCTCGCAGCAGCGGACGTCTCTCTGATATTAAACTCATCTTGCAAATGCTGCTCCAAATATTCAATAGCAAGCTGAATTCGTGTGTAATGATCCATAGTGACGGCTCCCCTATCTAATTCAAAATATCAAACGATTTCTTATGTAGTATGACTGAGATCCAGATCATTTTTTTGATTTTGTGTGCGAACTTGTATGATGAAAAATACGCGAGTTTCGGTTATCTTCAAGTTGAATGACACTATGATACGCTGTATGCCAAAATCCCCTTGTTCTACAAGGGGATGCTCTCTACGCTGGTTGATTTACCAGCAGAGATCTCTCTTGCGAACAAGGGGACTTGGTTGTCTAACAATCTATTCTTAACCTTTCCAGTTCCCGGACACGGGATGAATACCCCAGATATCTGACGCATACTCACTAATGGTACGATCACTGGAGAATATGCCGGAATGTGCCGTGTTTAATATCGCTTTCCGAGTCCAGCCCGGAATATCGCGATACGCCTGGTCAATGGCAGCATGCGCGTCTGCATAAGCAGCAAAATCACGTAATACAAAGTATTCATCACCATGGGCCAGCAAGGAGTCATAAATATCCCAGAACTCCCCGTCACGATAACAGAATGCACCTGGATGCACTAATTGCTCCACGACCTCGCGAATGCGTTCATCGTGCTGCACAATCTCATTCGGACGATAGCTGCCAGAACGATAATACTCAAGCACTTCGTCTGCACGCAGACCATAGATGAACATATTTTCTTCCCCAACCTGCTCTGCCATCTCCACGTTGGCTCCATCCATCGTGCCAATCGTTAAAGCACCGTTCATCATAAATTTCATGTTGCCCGTACCGGAAGCTTCCTTACCTGCGGTTGAGATCTGTTCACTAACATCCGCAGCGGGAATGATTTTCTCTGCAAGAGAGACGGAATAATTTTCGAGGAAAAATACCTTCAAGCGGTCATTCACGGCCGCATCCCGATTCACCGTGTCAGCCACGTTGTTAATTAGCTTGATAATTTTCTTGGCAAAATAATAACTCGGCGCTGCCTTGGCACCAAAGATGAACGTACGTGGTACCATATCAAACGAAGCATCATTCTTAAGGCGGTTATACAAATGCATAACATGCAGAATGTTCAACAGTTGACGTTTGTACCCGTGTAGTCTCTTCACCTGTACATCAAAGATGGAATCCGGATTCACTGCTGTTCCGGTATGGTCCAGAATATACGCAGCAAGCCGCTCTTTGTTATCCCGCTTAATCAAACGGAACTGCTCCTGGAATGATGTATTATCCGCAAAGCCAGCCAACTGGTCCAGCTTGCCCGGCTCTGTTATCCAATCGTTACCGATTGTATCCGTAATCAGATCCGACAGTTTCGGATTGGCATGCATTAACCAGCGGCGATGGGTGATACCATTCGTTTTGTTATTGAAACGTTCTGGATACAGTTCATAGAACGGAGCCATCTCGCGCTCTTTCAGAATCTCGGTATGCAAAGCAGCAACACCATTCACGCTATGACTGCCTACAATCGCCAGATGTGCCATCCGTACCTGATCGTTCGCAACAATCGCCAGATGCCCTATGCGATCCTGATCTCCCGGATACCGGTCCAGCAGCATGCCACAGAAGCGTTTGTTGATCTCTTCAATGATCATGTAGATTCGTGGCAGCAGCCTGCTGATCATGGATACAGGCCACTTCTCAAGAGCCTCACTAAGCGTTGTATGATTGGTATACGATACAGTACGAGTTGTGATATCCCATGCTTCATCCCAGCCATACCCCTTCACATCAATCAGGATGCGCATCAGTTCTGGAATAACCAAGGTTGGATGCGTGTCATTAATGTGGAAGGCCACTTTATCAGGCAAACGATCATACGCTAGCTCCAGCTTGTTGAACGTACGCAAGGCGCTCTGTACACCTGCTGAGCACATGAAGTATTGCTGCTTCAATCGCAGCAGCTTTCCTTCGTACTGGGAATCATCCGGATATAGAAACTCCGAGATCGATTCAACCGATCGGCTATAATCCAGATAACCGTAGTAGTTAGAAGGGGTGTCAAGTGAAGTCTCGCGCTTTGGCTCGGCACTCCAGAGTCGCAATGTATTCACATGGGTTTGACCATAACCGATGACAGGCACGTCATAGGGAATGGCGACAACCGATTCGGCATCTTTTGTAACAAACTGATATTCTCCATCCTGCTCATGAGCTTCTACCCGGCCCCAGAACTGTACTTCCACCTTTTTGTCTGGACGGCGGACTTCCCATTCATTGCCCTTATCCAGCCAATTGTCGGGCAACTCGACCTGATTACCATTGATGATTTTTTGCTCAAACAACCCGTATTTATATCGAATCCCGCAACCATGTCCTGCATATCGGAGTGAAGCGAGTGAATCCAGGAAACAGGCAGCGAGTCGTCCCAGACCTCCGTTACCGAGTCCTGCATCCGCCTCCTGCTCTTCCACCTCTTCCAAGGAGAAACCCAGATCAGCTAAACTATCACGAACCAATTCCAATTCATTTACATTCAGCAGATTGTTGCCGAGCAGACGTCCAATCAGGAATTCCAGCGAGAAGTAATAGACCTGTTTATCCTGGCGCTGCTTGAACCCCTGATTCGACGCTGCCCAATCCTGGCCTGCATATTCACGAATCATGCTTCCCAGTACGTGGTACACGTCTTCCTGTGTTGCTTCTTCAATCGGTTTGCCCAATTTGCTGACCAGATTCCGTGTAAAGATACTCTTGAACGTTTCCTTGTTGTCAAACAAAAGTAGGTTCCTCCCGGGGAAATCCTGCAGGATGGTGGCGATTCATACAAATCGAACTAAATTATATTTACACTGGCCACTTCGATGACAGAATAACCTTCCGATCGCTGTTATCCCCAGATTTTTTTGATTCCTTTTTAAAATGGGAAAATCCGGGGATAAAGGCGAGCGCTACGCTTCTTCAGGTCATTTCTGTCCTCTCCGTTTTGTGTAATTATTCAAGTTGAATTTATATAATACAGGATAAAATTTGAAACCAGCATATGCTTTCGAAGCAGCTTTCTTGCAGAAAGCTTTTAGGCGACCGCTACGCTTCAGAATCGATTTCGTTCCCTTCACTACGTTTGCATGCTGGTGAGAACTTTCGAAGATGCAATTCATTCGTCGAAAGTGTATGAACCTTAAATCCATCCTACAGGATTTTTATTTTATATATTTATAGAAGATATCGGTTACGTGCGGGCATTAGATAATAGTACTTTTCGCTAAAATGTATGGATTCGACGGGTCACCGATCAGCGTCTGTCCTCCGGTGAGCTTCACGTCTTTATCGAGAATGACGTTCTCAAGTACGGTTCCTTCACCAATGTAGCATTTTTGCATGATGATTGAACCCTTAATTTTGGCACCTTTAGCCACCTGTACGCCCCGGAATAAAATGCTGTCTTCCACCTCTCCAGCTACAATGCAGCCATTCGCGAGAAGTGAATGTTTAACATCGGCGGTATCCAGATATTTGGCAGGTGCTTCGTATTTAATTTTGGTCTGGATCGGATCTTCCTTGAACAGCTGTTCATATTGCCCTGTGTTCAGCAGATCCATACTGTTGCGGTAATAACTGTCAATGGAATTGATGACTGCGTGATAGCCATCATATGCATACGCAGCGATATTCAATCCATCCGGATTTTTTTGAATCACATCCCGAAAGAAATGGCTCTCGCCATGATCAATGCAGCGCTGCACCTGGCGCAGGAACAATTCCTTTTCCATAATGAAAATTTCTGTATATATATTCGGGTGATTAGCGCTTTGGTGAATGTCCACCACGTTACCGTCCCCGTCATGATCAACTTTGACACAGGCGTCATGCTCAGGCAGCAGCTGATCTACTTTTTTGCAGACCAGTGTAACGTCCGCTCCTTTACTGATGTGATACCTGTAGACATCCTGGAGGTCTGCTTTGGTCACGTGGCGACTGCCCGCATGCACTACATATTGCCCTGCACCTCTGCGGAAGAAGTCCAGATTGTTATGGAAATGCTGCAAGTCCCCCTGTGATGTATCTGTTGGATCGTTCCAGTCCGGCGGTAAAATAAACATGCCCCCATGCTTACGATCCAAATCCCAAGGCTTGCCGTCACCGAGATGGTCCATCAGCGAGCGATACTTACGACGGACAAATACCCCTATGCTCTCAATTCCGGCATTCATCATATTAGATAGAACAAAATCGATCAGACGGTAACGCCCGGCATAAGGCACCGCGGCTCCGCAGCGAAAGTACGTCAATTCCTTCAATTCCTCAAGTTCATGGTCAAGGTTAATAACTCCGATCAATGATTTCATCGCATGCACCGTCCTTTTGGCTTCAATTAGGCCTTGCTGGTTATTCCTTGGCGAAGCTGACGCTCCAGTTCTTCCTGATCGACGAGTAATATATCACTCTCATCTCCCGGTGCGGGCGAAATCTGTGTTCCATCCGGAATAACCAATCCTTCTGCAATGATTGCTCGGTGAATATGCACATTTTGCCCGATCTTCACCCTTGGCATGATGACAGAATCTATAACGGCGCTGTTCTCCCCAACCTCAATTCCGTAGAACAGAACGGAGTGATTGACCTCTCCATGCACCACACTGCCTTCACTAATAATACAATTCCGCACTTTGGCCGAAGGCGAAATGTATTGTGCAGGTTGGTTTGGATTACGTGTGAAAATACGCCAGTCCGGGTCATTCAGATTAAACGGGGTATCTTCATCCAACAAATCCATATTCGACTCCCACAGACTGCGAATGGTACCTACATCTTTCCAATACCCTTCAAATGGATATGCGTATAAGGATTTTTCATTTTCAAGCAATAACGGAATGATATCTTTACCAAAATCATAGGAGGTGGATGCCTGTTGTTCATCCTGGATCAGGAAACGTTTCAGTACATCCCACTTGAAGAGATAGATACCCATGGAAGCAAGTGTGCTCTTGGGCTCAGGAGGTTTTTCTTCGAATTCATAGATGCTATAGTCATCGTTGGTATTCAGCACACCGAACCGGCTGGCTTCTTCCAAGGAGACATCAATGACCGATATGGTGCAATCCGCATCTTTTTCTTTGTGATACTGGAGCATTTTTTCGTAGTCCATCTTATAGATATGATCCCCTGACAGAATGAGCACATGCTCAGGATCGAATTGTTCAATAAAGTTCAGGTTGCGGAAGATCGCATCCGCTGTACCCCGGTACCAGTTGCTACCGTCTTCACGTTCATGCGGAGGAAGTACGTATACCCCGCCGTTTTTCCGATCCAGATCCCAGTCACTGCCAATGCCAATATAGGAATGTAAGACAAGTGGTTCATATTGAGTTAATACACCCACTGTATCAATACCAGAATTAGAGCAGTTACTCAGCGGAAAATCAATGATTCGGTACGTGCCCCCAAAATATACAGCCGGCTTAGCCAGTGATTTGGTCAATCCTTTTAACCTCTTACCTTGCCCTCCGGCAAGTAGCATCGCTACAACTTCTTTTTTCGCCATCATTACAGCCTCCTCCACGTGCATTCGTTCTGATTCATTTCAGAGCCCATAATCGATATTCTGTTGTGTGGACACTGTTGTCATGATTAGGAGCATGCTGTACAGATGTGTAACTGGATGAATCTTATTGCAGTTGAACTTCTTGGATTGTAAAGCCTGAAATAGAGATGATGCTGGTGTAGAATTGCCTTGACTGTCTTACAGAGGTGAATGTTAGATGCAGAACTTCAGGTGTAGCTCGTGAACAATGAAATAGACTACTCCTATTTACATTAAACACGAAACGGACTGGGGAATCTTACTGGAAAACATCGACATCAAGTTATGGGTAAGATCACCCTTTCTCGTGCCGCTGTTATTCATATTATATTCGATAATAGAGAAGCAAACTCCTTTTGGAAAATTCATGGTAAAAGTGTGACACTACTAGACCCATAAACCTATATAATTAAAAATACAGGTACTACGAATCAGAAAACGGCAATGAATTTGTAAATTTTTAGAGGAATATATAGAAATGTGTCGAATAGAATTAGATATGGTACAGAAAGTTATGATCAGAATTGCTAAAGCAATCTATCAGAAAATTACATACTAATAACTATAAATTATTTGGAGGTCGCGAATGACTTACTCTTTACTACATCATCAACAGGAAATTAAGCAACATATTTTAGGAGGAATAAGAGATAACAGAAAGTTATTTCTTATTGAAGGCTTGTCTGGAACAGGAAAATCTTATCTCACTCATAGTATTATCAGTGAATTATCATTGATAGATGAGTTTGAAATTTTCCTCATGGAAGGAGATAGTCAGTGTATAACTAGAGATTATTATCCTTTTGAAAGATGCATATCTTCAAAAAAAAGTGGTTTGAAAAATCGGAATAACAGTAAAACTCTAAAAAAAACAGTATCCAAAGCGAGTAAAGGTATTCCCTTTGTGGGAGACTTAGCTGAACATATCTCAGAAGAGTTTCTTAATCATAATGATAACGAATTCGATAAAGACAATTCTTATTTAACGGATTCTGAAAGAAGCATAATATATAGAATACGTTATCTAACAAAAAAAAGAATTGTGTTTATCATAGAAAATTTTCAATTTTGGGATGAAAAGTCAGTAAGTTTAATTTATCAAATTCTGAAAGAGAGAGAGAATAACCTATCCATTCTAGAAGAACTTGTAATTATTATTAATTGGACATCGGATCAGACTTTAAATAACGAGAAATTCAAAAATGGAATTCTTAAAGAATTTCATTTCGACACGTACAAACTAAATGTTATCGAAAAAGTTGGATACAAATCTGCTTTGGTATCAATGGGTTTGATGAAAGAGATTAACAATGATTTAATCAACGGGTTATACTCTATAACAGGTGGACATTTGCATCTTACCAAAGAAATCATCCAATTTTTTAACCATTCTTCTGTAGAATCGACTGAATTGATAAGCTTAGGAAATACAGAGAAAATTATGACGTTGATTGAAGACAGACTAAAAAATCTTGGAGCAAGAGGCGAGGTTATCTCGGAAGTCTTAAAATACGCTTCTATTCTTGGTATATCTTTTACCTTTTTTGAACTTGAAAAAATAACTAAGAGAAACCAAGCTGAGTTACAACAAATTATTACTGAAGCAAATAAACTTTATTTTGTGGAAGAAAACAATAAAAAAGTTAATTTTGTACATGAGATTATTCGTAATTTATTTGAGAGCAAATTAGAAGATAAGAAAACATATTTTCAAGCTTATGCAGAGTGCCTGAAAGTAATTAAGCCAAATGACTATATTGCGCGAGCACGCGCTCTGTTAAAAGCAAGTTATGTAGATCAAGCGGCATTGCAATACATTCTTGCTTATGTAAAAAAGCTTCGTAATTCAGAAACAATTAATCATGACTTCTCTCAAGAAGTTTTAATGTCTATAAGCGAGCTTCGTGCTGCTGAATATGTTGATATCATGCAACAAGCCTATTCAGACTATTTGAACAAAAATTTTGATAAAGTTATTGAAGAGTTAGGGTGGATTGAGGATTCTTATCCAATTTTGCTAAGAGCAGAAAGAGATTATCTCTTAGCCATGTGCTTGACAAAAAAAATAGACAGTGATTCGCGTAATAAATCTGTTTCTATCCTTGATAAGTATAAAGATATTAATTCACTTAATGGTGAAAGTGAATTATGGTCAAGAATTTTATCTGTGCAAATGATTAGTTATATTCACATTAATGATAAAACAAGCGCTATAAAAAATGAGAATTTACTTATGCATTACTTAGGTGATCGGGCATCATATGACATGGATGCAGAAGACAAAATCAATATCCTCCGTCGAAAATCAAGTGCTGTTCATTCTATAATTTTTGCTCAAAGAAGTACTATGAAAAGTGTAAAGTACTTTGGGCCATTAGAAATTGGTGGAGTTCCACTTAATCCAATTCAGTATTATTTTTCATTAAACAACCATATTGCTAACACACTAGTTTTGGGTAAGTTTGAAGAAAGTTTCGAAGATGCTACACAATTAAGAAAGTTTATCGCCAACCATAAAGGAATCCCATTTCCACGCCCTGAGATTCCTTTAAATAACTATATATTGAGCGGAATAGCTTCAGAAAATATATCTTTTGAAAAAGGGCTAGAGATATATAATGAAATGTTTAATAAAATAAAATCAAGTGCAGATAGTATACTACTTAAAATTAATCAATCTGTGTTGTATGCAGCAACTAACCAGTTAGATCAAGCTCGGGATATACTTGACACTTTGAAAAAGAAATTGATTCGAAAAAAAAATATAGAGTTATACTATCAATTCTATGTTGACTCTAATCTCATGGTAGTAGAATACTTACTGGGTAACCAATCAGAAGCTTTAGAATTATGGAATACTATTTCGTATATGCCTTCTATTGGAGATCAGAATTATTACGAAAAACGCCATGAACTCATAAAAGAATTGTTTGATTCTAACATACAGTTATCAGGATTAGAATGGTTTACTATTATTGATAAGATGTATCCCGAATTTGTTGAACGTTCAAAAGAAAAATCATATGGAAATGGATTCCTTATGTCAGATATTCAATTCTGGTCGGAATCCTAGGTCGTATTTTGAGATTGTAATTGCTACAAATGTAGCCAACATTTCATTATATGTATAACCTAATTCAATGAATGATTGATGAAAAGAACTATGTTTAACAATATGTGGGTTCGTGGCAATATCTGTCACAAAAAACTCATTTTTTTGATTTATTCGATAATCAACTCTCCCAAAACCTGTTATGCCTAATACTTCAGCAACTGCAGCTGTTGTCTCAATTAGTTTAGCATTTATTACTTGATTTTCTGTAGAATAATTATAAAAAGAATACTGATCCTTACCTCTTATTTCATAAGTCAAAATTTGATCAGAAAGATTTCTGCTGTCGTTCAGTTGAACTCCCATAGGAATTAAAGGCGTAATTTCTTTATCAACTACAACCGGATGCTCTACTTCATATCCTTCAATGAATGCTTGAACAATGATTTCCTGTCCGTATTCTATGCACAATTGTTCTATCATTAAATCATCTGATGATTCGTAATTAATGATGTTATTCTGATCAATCCCAATACTCGCAGATTCATTATTCAATTTAATAATAACTCTACAACCTTGAGGTGGCTTTTGTTCAAAAAGCCACCCTTTTTTTGTATATAACCAGCTCTCAGGAACAAGAATACCATGCTGTTTCAGTAATATACCTGAGTGATATTTGTTTCTACACAGGCTAACGGTGTATGGATTGGAACTTGTATATTTTAAATTGTATAGATCACAAAAGGCTGGTAACAACGATTTTCTGCCGATATTTTTTCCTTTTTGGGCCATACTTAATACTATTCCAATATGATTTCTTTTTAATATTGGATGTTTGCTCGTAGCTACCTTTTGTATAAATTCTGTCTCATCAAAGTGAATGATGGTTCGGAAACCAAAATTTTCAAACCCTTGATTGAGTACTTCTAGCTCAGATTCGCTTAAGTACTCTGAAATTAATGAATTATTATGATAATCTTCAAATTCATTTGTCTGATTATCCACATTAGTTACTAGCACCACGGTCACTTTTTCTTTTTGTTGTGTTATTTCATCAAGATACTTATTAATTAATTCCACAATCTAAACCTCCAAATAATTTATAGTTATTTGGAGGTTTTTCTCTACACTTTTAGATTATTTCTCGGATTAAACCGTGAAAGCACATCCTTCTTCCGTTCAACAGACACTTCTGTGTATATTTGCGTGGTGCTTACATTGGTATGTCCGAGGATTTCCTGGACTGATCTTAGATCTGCACCATTGTTCAGCAGATGTGTAGTAAAGCTATGTCTGAGGTAATGCGGTGTTGATTTTTTGCTAACCTTAGATAAGTCCCTGTATTTAGAGTAAATATCCTCAATGGAGTAAATGGAGAGTCGATCACCATATTTGTTGAGGAACAGAGCATCAGATTGGGGGTCGAAATGTTCGCGGGCATGCAACCATGTTTTAATTTTATGGATGACTTCGCTACTTGAAATGTAGAGCAGCCGCTCCTTACGACCTTTTCCAAAAATCAACACGGTTTTCTCTTCGAGATCGATGTGCTCCATATCAATATTCACTAGTTCTCCAATTCGAATTCCAATAACATAGAGCAGTTCAATAATAGCATCGTTGCGAAGGTTGATTCTTCTTCTAAAACTCGTGTGTAATTGTTTCATGTGCTCTTGAGGTGCATTTAATAACTTTTCTACTTCATTGACAGAGAGTGTCTTTGGAATACGTCTTGCCGTTTTGAATTTTTTTCCGAAACCAATAATTGGGGACTCGCTTATATCACCGCTTTGAACCAAATAATTAAAAAATGCTTTGAAGCATATGTACTTTCTTTTAATGGTCGAGTCTTTAAGTGTGTGTTCACTGTTTAATTGTTCCAGATACATGCGTAAATTTTCTCTGGTTACATCGTGGATATGTTTAGTATCAAGCCATTCTACAAGTCTGTTGAGATCAGACAGATAGGCTTTAATGGATTTAAGGGATAGATTACGCTCCACGCTTAAATAAGTCTCATATTGCTTAATATAGGTGTTTAGGTTACTTGTACTAAGTCTCATGATGCCTCCTGATGTCGATGTCATATGTTGCCAATGGCCCGACCTACATTATTACGCATTGAACTCCATTTGTGAAGATGCCCAAAGGCATATATACAATATCCAAGTTTTGAAAAACAAAAAAGAGTCGGATTCCCTCCGACTCGATAACTTCGCACTTATATTATTTTGCGGAACAGCTCCATCACTTCATCCTTGGATGGTTGATAGGGATTGCCTGGTGCACAGGCATCTTTCATCGCGTTATCGGCAAGCAGTTCCACATCGGGATCTTTTACACCCAGTTCAGACAGTTTCTCAGGGATCCCGACTTCCTTCGATAGCTGACGTATGGCCTCTATGACGTACTCCGAACACTCCTCATCACTTCTACCCTTCACATCCATACCAATGGCTTTGGCAATATGACGGAATTTGCCGGGGACATGCTTGGCGTTCAACTCTTCCACATAGGGGAGTAACATTGCGTTACAGACACCGTGCGGCAGATCATATACGCCACCCAGTTGATGCGCCATCGCATGGACATAACCCAGGCCCGCATTATTAAACGCAATACCGCCAAGGAAACACGCATACGTCATATGTTCCCGCGCTTCCAGGTCACTGCCGTCTCTCACGGCTCTTGGCAAATATTCAAAGATCAGTTCAACAGCTGCTGCAGCTGTGGCACTTGTCACTGTAAATCCACCAGGTGTAACCATCGCTTCTACGGCATGGGTCAAGGCATCCATTCCTGTCGCCGCTGTGAGACTTGCAGGTTTGCTGAGCATCAGCTCCGGATCATTAACCGACAGCGAGACCAGACTGTTGCGGTCTACCATAACCATCTTCACTTTACGTTCCTCATCTGTAATCACGTAGTTAATTGTCACCTCGCTCGATGTGCCCGCTGTTGTGTTAAAAGCCACAAGTGGTACGGACTTATGTTTCGATTGATGCAGTCCTTCATATTCACGGATATGCCCACCATTCGTAGCTACAATACCAATCCCTTTGGCAGCATCCTGCGGTGAACCTCCGCCTATCGATATAATGGCGTCACAGCCATGATCCTGGAATACTTGAAGTCCATCATGTACATTCTGACATGTTGGATTAGGCTGAACCTCATCATATACAACATATTCTAACCCTGATTTTCTTAGTATAGACAGTACCTGTTCAGCAACGCCTGAAGTAATCAATTGACGATCACTTACAACCAGCGCCTTGCGGATACCCATCTGTTCAATCATCTGACCTGCTTCCTGTAAACAGCCTCTACCCATCAAGTTCACGGGCGGAACATAATATGCATGTGTTGCCATTTGAACCAGCCTCCTGTAACCCCTGATTTACTATCTCCATTGTAACTGAATCCGTTTTCAGATATAGTGAAATAAATCACAATGAGTCCGATAAATGTTACACTGAAGGTTGATTTTTACCTATAATGAAAAAGACGACCCAGACACCCGAAGGTCTCCAAGCCGTCTTACTTATCTATCTTAAAGCTTTATCCACTACTTATACCTTACTGAAGGTACTATTACTAAAAGCATCCTTACGAAGGCTTACAGCGCCTTATCGTTCACGCCGTCAAGCCATGCCTCAATATCGCCAATTACGGAGGATACACAGCCATCCTCGAATGGTGAGTTCAATCCAGCCAGTTCAACCAATCCGGTGAAGGACAGGCTTCCTCCCGCTTTGCACAATGTCAGATAGTCGGCCCATGCGGACTTCATGTCCTCATTGCTGCGTTTCCAGAACTGGAATGCACAGATTTGTGCCAACGTGTAGTCAATGTAATAAAATGGCGATGAGAAAATGTGACCCTGCTTATGCCAGAAACCACCCTGCTCCAGATACGCATTGTCTTTGTAATTGATGTGTGGCAGATAGGTCTTCTCAATGTTGCGCCATGCCTGCTTACGCTCCGCTGGTGTTGCATCCGGATTCGCATATACAAAATGCTGGAATTCATCCACGGCTACGCCATAGGGGATAAACAACAAACCGGAAGACAGGTGATCAAACTTGTACTTGTCCGTATCTTCCTTGAAGAACAACTGCATCCACGGCCATGTGAAGAACTCCATACTCATGGAATGAATCTCAGCCGATTCATATGTCGGCCAGTTGTATTCAGGCACTGCAAAATCACGGCTCTCATACACCTGGAAAGCATGACCTGCTTCATGTGTCAATACATCAATATCACCGGATGTACCGTTGAAGTTGGAGAAGATAAACGGCACTTTGTAATCGTTCAGGAACGTACAATATCCGCCGCCCTGTTTACCTTTTTTGCTTACCAGATCCATAAGCTCGTTTTCGGTCATCATCTGGAAAAAAGCATCCGTCTCTGGCGATAATTCAGCGTACATTTTTTTACCATTATCGATAATCCAGTCCGCGTCACCCTTAGGTGTCGGGTTACCCGTCTTGAAGCTGAAGCCCTGATCGTAATAATACAGTGTATCCACATCGATCCGATTACGCTGACGCTCTCTGAGCTTGGTCGCTACAGGCACGATATAATCGCGAACTTGTGCACGGAAGTTGGCAACCATCTCGGCGTTGTAATCTGTACGGTTCATACGATCATAACCGAGTTCTACATAGCTTGGATAACCCAGTTTCTTCGCGATCTGTGTACGTACTTTAACCAGTTCATCGTAAATGCGATCGAATTCAGCCTCATGTTCAGCCATGAAAGTGTATCTGGCTTCCGAAGCGCGCTCACGCATGGAGCGATCCGTGGACAGTTCAAATGGATGAAGCTGTGGCAACGTGCGTTCTTCACCTTCGAACGGAATTTTGGCGGATGCGATCAATTGATTGTATTCTGTGGAAAGTTTGTTCTCCTTCTGGAGTTCTTCAATAATTTCCGGGCTGAATGTTTTCAGTGAAAGATCTGCCAGCTGGAACAGCTGTGAACCCCATTTCTGTTCCAACTCATTGCGGAATTTGGAGTTAACCAGTGCGCGGTAAAAATCCGTAATATATTCCTGCACAATTGGTGCATTCTCATCCAGAAATTCGTTCTCTGCCTTGTAAAACTCATCATTGGTATCAATGGAATGACGGATGTAGACCAATTGGGCTTGTGTCTCAAAATCACTGCGCAGCGCGTTAATCTGATCCATGAATCCACTCTGTTCTTCAACCGTTGCCGCAGCTTCAAAACCGCTCAACAGCTCACGGAAAGATGTCTTGATGTGTTCCAGATTCGGACGTGTATACGTATACTCACTAAATTTCATTATGTACACCCTTTCCTGTTTGGCAGAATTTCGGGAGCATCCCGAGTTAAACTACCCCCTATTATACAAAAGAGCAGCTAAAAAATCCCATCTTTACGAAAAATATTTGTCCATCGGTCAAATTGTGCAACACGACTGGTTACATATATTACGTACTTATGTAAGGTCAGTGCCTCAACATTTTCCCCACACAAATAAGCCCGCCTCGCGTTAGCGAAGCCAGCTTATAGGTTGTCTCTCTTCTTTTCACATTTAAACAATACTAGCTTTGGTCTTTATCCATAATCTGATAGAACCAGCCCATTCCGACCATGCCCACGACCATAATAACAGCCATAATAATGATATATGTCATGAATGTAACCTCCCTGCTTCCGTATATTCATCACACTACTACTAGTGTACACTTTGAAGCGCCATTTGAATTGACCGAACATTGACAAAAATACGAAATCTTTAATTTTAATAAATGGATTATTTCCCCGATCACACTAAATCATACGTACCTCGCTACACGGTGCAAAGTTTCATCCGCCATGCTTACGGTGTATACTATACTTCTATGAAATGGAATTTGGATTTTTAAGCAGAAAGGTTGAAAGACATGTCAACTCGCATCCCCTTACGTCAGTTATTTCTTACTGTTTTATTAGCCCTTATGTTATCTGTTTTATCCGCTTGTGCTGATGGAGAAGCCCATTTAACGGTGAATATGGATGGATCAACGGATCTGGATCTCAATCTCAACGTAAAGAACTCCGCTCTTGGAAAAATTGGACAAGACAATCTCATGCCTCTGATTGCAGATGCATTGAATCGAAATAACTTCCAGGCAGAGGTTTCGGAACAAGGAGATCAGAAGCAACTCACAGCGACCACCCATTATGAAAAAAGCAATAAAACCAGCTTTAATACGTCCAAGTTACCACAAGGGATCAAGGTTGAACAATCAACTTCACCTGGCTTCTTCACTTCCAAAATGCATATTACAGCAGAAGCCGATCTCATGGAGTCCATGCCCGATGGTGAGATCAAAAATCAGATTAACAAGGTACCCGGCTTTCTTAAAAATCTCTTGTTAAAGGATGTTAACTTTGACTTTAAGTTGTCTTTGCCCATCAAGGCAGCTGATTCCAATGCAGATCAGGTAGAGGATGGCGGAAAAACGCTGATTTGGCACGTTTCACCCCTCCAGATGAATAAACTGGATCTGACTGTACAGGTTCCCAATATTCGGAACATCATTATCATGGCAGTCATTGGCCTACTATTAATCGCTGCTCTGCTCATTTGGTTTTTTGTTCGTCGCAGACGGGCCAGACAGCACCAAAGTGCAAGGTCACATCGCGGAAAAAATTAATTCTTCACACCAATTTTATTTGTGACTTGCCAAACGGTGTTATGGATAGTAGAATACATCCGTACTGTGTGAACGGTTAATTTTTTATTAAGCAAAGCTAAAGAGGTGACAAGTTTCATGAATATCCGCGAATGCCCACTACCTGGTATCGGAGTTAAGTACCAGTTTGATACAAAGGGCGGCCATCAGTTAGTCATTATTGTGCATGAGGACGGACGCCGTGAATTATTCTCCGTTGATCCACAAGACAACGAAGAACTCACTCTGATTGCAGATTTGGAAGATGACGAATGTGTGACTCTCTCCGGTTTAATCGGAGGCTGGTCGTAAATGACAGAATAACCTGTACCTTGAATTTCAAGGCGCAGGTTATTCTTCCGTTACGTTACCCTTTGAGAGCGAATATATGGAACCCATGTATTCAGTACGCGGCTAATCTCCGTGGAATGAAACGGTTTGCTGATAAAGTCCTGCATCCCGCATTTCAGACACTCCTCACGGTCACCGGCGCCTGCAAAAGCTGTAATCGCTGCAATAACCGGTATGTCTGGGTGGCTCTTTCTGATGTGGCAGGTCGCTTCAATCCCATCCATAACTGGCATTTGAATATCCATAAACACCAGGTCATATTGAACCTTGTTCAAAGAATCGACGGCCTGTGCACCATTCTCAACGATATCACATACTCCGCCAAACTTGCGCAGCATCTCCTCCAACAGATGACTGTTGACCGTTTGATCCTCAGCAATCAAAATTTTGATGTCATGGGCAAGACTCGCTCGATCCAATTGCAGTTCATCATTCGCGGTGATTTTGATCGGATCATTACTTTCCTCTAACCACCGCTCCACTACGAGGGTGAACTGGAATTCTGCCCCCTCACCGATCTCACTCTGTACGCCAATCGCTCCGCCCATTAACTCAACCAGTTTTTTGCTGATCGCAAGGCCTAGACCTGTCCCGCCAAACTTGCGATTGATGGCCGGATCAAGCTGTGAGAAGGATTGGAACAATTGATGCTGCTTTTCTATTGGAATTCCGATCCCTGTATCTCTCACCTTAAAGGTCAACATCAGTTTATCCTGACCATGCTCATCTGAGAAATCAGCACCTACGCTCACCTCAATGCGGCCTTGCTCTGTGAATTTAACGGCATTACCCACCAGGTTAATCAAAATCTGCCGGATTCGTGTCTCATCCCCTCGAATGCGTTCAGGAATGTGATCCGACACTTCACAATAGAGTTCAATATTTTTCTCTGATGCCTTCAGTGCAAACAGCTCGATCACCCCGCCCAGCATCGCCTTAATATCTACAGGCGCGCGCTCAAGATCCATTTTGCCGGCTTCGATTTTGCTGAAATCCAAAATTTCGTTCAAAATGTACAAAAGGGATTCGCCACTATCAATCATAATTTCCGTAAAACCTTTCTGTTCATCATCCAGCTCGGTTTCCATTAACAGATGAGCCATGCCCATGATGCCGTTTAATGGCGTACGAAGCTCATGACTCATGATGGCGAGAAACTCGGACTTGGCTCGGTCTGCATGCTCTGCTGCTTCCTTGGCACGTATGATGTCCTTAACAGATGTCATATCACGGAAGACCAGAACTGCTCCGCGGGTTCTACCCTGATCCATAATCGGCTTCAATTGGAACTCCGCCAGAAAACTGGACCCATCCTGTCTCCAGAATACGGATTCGGTACGCGGCAGACCTCGTCCCTCACGAACAGCCTGTAGAATAGGTGTATCCCTGGATGGGTATGGGATGCCCTCGCTCTGCATTTGGATCATCATCTGTTCAAGGGGTTGGCCATTCATTTCACTTGGACAGAAGTTCATGATCTCCGCAGCGGCCGGATTGGCAAAGTTCAGATTCCCATCCAAGTCCAGTCCAATAACCCCCTCAGACATGCCATTCAAAATCAATGCCCGTTCATAACTAAGATTCTCGATCTCCTCGACGTAACGTTTGGACTCAGTAATGTCACTGGTAATCCCATAGACCCCGACAACTTTCTCCTCAAGTATAATAGGAACATTAATCACATTTGTTTCAATTCGCTGCCCATTTTTGTGAATTAGGCCTATCTCGTAACTCTGTGCATTGCCCTTCACCGTTTCCTCAAAATGGTATCGAGTCTTCTCCAGATCTACAGGATCAATGAGGTGATCAAAAGGTCGATTCAGCAGCTCCTCCTTGGCGTGTCCTGTCAACTGTTCCTGACCCATATTGGCTTTCAGCAGATTGCCTTCCAGATCAAGAGAAGCCACACCTAGGGGATTGCAGTCAAATAACGATCTGTACTCCTGCATGCTTAACTGTTGTTGCTGGCTGGCTGTGATATCCCGGGTTACGGCGACCATCTCCATCAATTCACCTGCATCGTCATATACATAGTGCGTAATCGTATCTGCCCATACCGTAGATCCATCCTTATGTAGCAGGCGATAATTGAGCCGTTTGGGAGCCAGACCCTTTCTCTGCTCTTCTACGTACGCTTCAACCAAAGGCACATCCTCCGGATAGATAACAAATGTTCCCGGCTTACCTATAACTTCTTCCAACTCATAGCCCAACATGCTTTTACATGCATTTGATACATATTTAAATGTACGACTAGAATCGGCATCATGTATTGCAATCAGGTCTAGTGAAGACTCCGCCAACAGCCGAGAGATGCGACTGCTCTCTTCCAATTGTTTACGTTGCACAATGAGGATCTGCTCTGCATCTTTTTGTTTCGTAATATCAGCAGCTTGTACCAGCAAATACAAGGGCTCACCATTCGTTTCATCCCTAACAATACAAGCTCTAATGGTTGCCCATAATAACAAACCGTCCTTTCGTTTCAGACGAACCTCCATCTCGTACATCGGACTTGTTTCATGGGTCATTTCCCAAAACTTGCTGCGGAATTCCTCCATGTGCAGATCTTCTTCGTAGATCATATGTATGACCGAAGTATCGATCAGTTCATCTTCACTGTATGCAAGCATCTCGCAAAATGCAGGATTAAGCTGCAACCACCGTCCATTTACATGCGATGCGACAGCAATGCCGATTGGTGCGTGCGTATACAATTGTTCAAACAGAGATCGGCTCTCTGTAATGGATTTCGACATTACATGTCCTCCTTTATGAGAATCTGAATGTATTCCGTATGAATAGATCGACCTGAACATAACTTCATCTATAGAGTACTACCCCAAATGCCATGATTGATAAACGAGATCGGACAAAATTGCTGCATGAATCGACATATACTACACAATACCCGTGCTCTCCCGATTATACAATGTTGAATATTCGAATAGGAACGGAGGTTATGGATCATGATCATTGTTGCTAATCAACCCGCCCAGCTGAACCGCTCGGAATGGTCTGATTTTGAATGGTATTGGTTACAGCAACTACAGGATCGTCCTACAAGGTATGTGTACCAATCCATGGATCATCTTCGTTTTGAGTGGGACTTGAGGGGCTCTCTCGTGGATGCAGCGGAAGGATTGGATCGAAGTGGTGTGAGTTTTGCATCCTTTGAAAAATCCAGATGTAATCCTGCCTACTGGAATCGTAATGCGGAAGGTGGGTTCGAACTAAGATCAAACGTGTCCCCCGCCGACGGTATCCGGGATATCTGGAGGAATGGACACTTATATGCCTTTGAATGTGCAACAGCTACCGTTATTGTGCTGTATGGTGGCGTGCTGGGAAGCATTCGTGAAGACGCTTTTAATTCCCTGTTTCGAAATCTGTTACTCTTTGACTGGCATTATGACAGTGACCTGCGATTAACCGAAAAAAACGGTAGCGAAACCGCCCTGCCAGGAGATGTGCTGTATTTCAAGAATCCGGATGTTTCTCCGGAAACTCCCGAGTGGCAGGGAGAGAATACGTTCATGCTGCGCGAGAACTGGTATTACGGACACGGCATTGGTATTGCACGCGGCGAAGATATTATACGTACCCTGAATCAGTTCCGCGTTCCAGGTAGTCGGGTCTCCGCCTACTTGATGGATATGGTGATCTATCCGGACTTCTTTTATTTATCCCGATTCGCCAAAAACAACCAGAATAATATGGCCGCTGGTTCTACGCCTGTATTACCCGGACAGTTATATGTACGACTTGGTGGCAGCCGTTATTTACGTAGCTGAACTACTGGAACAGAAACGGCTTTTACATTAAATTGCACGATACTTCAATCCAAGTGATGACAAACAAGCCCAATACAGCAGCAGTTAACCTGCCACCTCATTGGGCTTTCTTTACATTTAAAAGATCATTACGGTATCGACATTCGCCTTACCTTTGTGCTACATCGAGGATCGCTCCTGGCAGTTTAAGCAATCGGGTCCAGTTGCACAACAACCTGTTTACCACTTACCTGAACACCTGTCGTTTTGCTACCGAATTCAGCCAGCGATTTACTCAGTTGCTCAGCCCACTCCTTGCCTGCAACTCCTTCTTTGGCTCCATGCACCTGGATGACGAGTTTTACCGAATCACCCTTCTTCAGAATGCGCTCCGCTTGAGATTGCTTCGTATCCCGGTCATGATCCTCCATTGCAAGGTTCAAGCGAATTTCCTTTACTTTACGTTTATCGGGGGATTTACTCGCTTTTTTCTTCGCCTGCTGCGCTTCCGCTTTGGCCGCTCCAGCTCCAATCAGCTTGCACGGTGGCGGACTCGTCATCAAGGACAGGCACACCAGATCTACCTTATGCTGCTTTGCAAGTAGAAGTGCTTCCTGCGTGGACATCACACCCAGATCTTCACCATTCAGGCCGGTCAACTGCACTTCGGCTGCTTTGATCTTTTCATTTTTGATCATGATTTCTTCCTCCTCTACATCAAAAGCCTGTCCTGACCATTTACGGATCAGAGCAGGCTAGGATGGTGTTGCTACTATTTGTAATACATATCAGCGTACAAATACGCCAATCGGTTTGAGTTACAGCGTGTTGAATGCTTCCGTCAGAACCGGTACAATTTGTGATTTGCGTGATACTACGCCTTTCAAGATAGCTCTGCTATCAGACAGCGTCACATTGTAGGCTTTCTCCACTGCTTTAGTGGATGTACCATATGCCAGAGCTACGGAATCGTTGTTCAGAATGTCTGTTACGACAAATACAAACAGATCGAGACCTTTGCTGGAAATGATCGCTTCAATAGCTGCTTCAAGCTCAGGTTGCTTCACGAGAACATCATTCACGTCAACGGCATTAACCTGTGCAATTTCCACTTTGGATTGACCCATTACGAATTCTTTGGCATCCAGGGAAATCAGTTCAGCAATTGTTTTTTGGCTCAGATCCGCGCCGGCTTTCAGCATGTCCAGACCATATGTGTCTGCATCTACACCAGCAATGGCAGCCAGTTCACGTGCAGCGGCTACGTCCTGCTCTGTGCAAGTCGGGGATTTGAACAATAGGGAGTCGGAGATAATTGCAGACAGCATCAGGCCAGCAATCGGTGCACTCACTTCGATGCCATTTTCTTTGTACATTTTATTCAAAATGGTTGCGGTACAACCTACAGGCTCTGCACGGAAATACAGAGGTCCGCTTGTCTCAAAGTTAGCAATACGGTGATGGTCGATAACTTCAACAACAGTCACTTCCTCAATATCGCTTACACTTTGCTGACGCTCGTTGTGGTCAACCAGAATAACCTTGTTTACTTCATTTGCAGCTGTTTTAATCAGACGTGGTGCTGCAATTTTGAATTGATCCAGTGCAAACTGGGTTTCACCATTGACTTCGCCGAGGCGAACAGCTTCAACGTCCTGACCCAATTTTGTTTTGAGATCCGCATAGGCAATTGCCGAACAGATCGTATCCGTGTCGGGATTTTTGTGACCGAAGATTAACGCTTTTTCCATATTCATAGCCCTCCGTCAATTCTGATTTATATAAGTTTAACCAAAGAATGTTTACACTTGCCACTCCGATGACAGAATAACCTTCCGATCGCTGTTATCCCCAGATTTTTTGATTCCCTTTTTAAAGGGAAAATCAGGTGATAAAGGCGAACGCTCCGCTTCTCCAGCTTTTTTCTGTCCTCTCCGTTCTCGTGTAAAAAGTTTAGTTGAACTTATATAGAAAATAAATGTCATATTTTAATCATACCCTTACTGATTATAGCGCTAATAAGGCTTAATTCCAATCCCTTTACAGCGAATTAATTGCAAATCATTCTCAGGCAAGTCATTTTGAAAATAGCCAAACTTGGTCATACCCCTCAAGTCGATATGATATGTATCCTGTTTATTCCATCGTACAACCTTAAAAATTAGCATATGAAACTCTGATAAGCAACGAAAACATTAGATCTCAGGCTCTTCCGCGCTCTGCCCTTGCCGTACAAAAAGGGTCTGTAGACTCCCGTCTTCTCTAATCTCCAGCAGGTTCAATTGTGCTCCGTAGGCACAACCACCATCAATGCCAATTTTGTCTCCGCTCGGGTCAAACCAAATGCCTGTCTCATCATGCAAATGCTTCACGGGGGTGTGTCCAAATACGACCGTCTCTCTAATCGTCGTTGGTCTGGAATAGAATGATTCACGAATCCAGATGAAGTCCCGCTCGGACTGGCTTCTCCAATCCTCGATATCCGGGTTGATCCCGGCATGCACAAAAATATAACCCGGAATTTCGTACACCAGCGGAAGCTGTTCCAGAAAGCGTAGATGGTGTTCATAGTGTGTACGTATCCACTTTTTAGCTTCAGCATAAGCTTCCCAATCTATCTGTTGCTCATCAAAAGTAAGCTCCAGGTCCAGATAACTTGCCATCGTTTGTAATCCGCCATACGAATCCAGTGTTGATCATATTGCTCAACATCCTGGGTAAGCGCCTTGACCATCATGGCATCGTGATTACCTTTGATCACCATAATATGGTGCTGTTGTTGAAGCTGCATAATCTGTTCAATGACCTGTTTGCTGCTTGGACCACGATCCACATAATCACCGAGTAAAATTAATTCATCCTGCTGCGGATTATAATCTGCAAGCTTAAGCAGTGCATTAAATTCATCGTAACAGCCATGAATATCACTAATGACACATCTGCGCATGTGAATCTCTCCTCTCCCTGATCACGCAAGAGTATAACCGGAACCTTGCAAGAGCAAGATTCCAGTCTGTTTAGAGTAGTTATTCCCGCTTGCTCAGCATTAGTCCTGCTTGAGTCCAAAGGCTTCTGCAATCAAGCCGAATGAGCGCAGACGTGCTTCAAACGAATGGACTGCTGATGCAATAATGACTTCATCTGCTTCATGGCGTTCTGCCATTGCGGTAATTTTGTCTTTCACCTGATCCGGTGTACCCACGATGGAAAAAGAACGGCGCTGGCGGATCTGTTCCATCTCCATCGCTGTGAATGGATAGTTGTTCACCGTCTCCAGAGATGGGAATGAACTTTGTTCAAGACCTCGTCCAAGGCGTAAGAAGAAAAGTTCATTACTGCGCGCAAGTTCAGCAGCTTCTTCCTCTGTCTCCGCGCAGAATGCCGAGACAGCAATCATTGAATGTGGTTTGTCATTCAGGATGGACGGCTTGAAATGTCTGCGGTAATGTTTCATCGCTTCTTCGCCGCCTGGTGTTCCGAAGAATTGGGCAAACGCATACGACGTCCCTTGCGCTGCAGCAATTCTTGCACCTTCAGAGCTGGAACCCAGCAACCACACTTCTGGTACCGTGGGAACTGATGGTCCGGCTACCAGAGATGCAAACCGATGATCTTCGGGCAACTGCTCGTGGAAATATCCGCCCAGATCCGCGATCTGTTGGGGGAAGAAGTGTACATTCGAAGATTTCCCCTCATTCAGCGCTCTGCTGGCAATCGGCATGCCTCCTGGCGCTCTGCCAATCCCAAGGTCAATCCGTCCCGGATGAAGAGCTTCCAGCAGACGGAAATTCTCTGCAACCTTGTAGGCACTATAATGAGGTAGCATAACGCCACCGGAACCTACGCGAATTCGATCCGTATGGGCAGCCACATGTGCAATCATAACTTCAGGACTGGAGAATGACAGCGCACCACTACCGTGATGCTCCGACATCCAGAAACGGGAGTACCCCAATTGATCCGCATGTTGTGCGAGTTTGACGGTTTCCTGCAACGTATCCTGTACATTTCGTCCTTCGTTGATATGTCCATGTTCAAGTACACTCAGTTTCATTTATATTCAATCCTCTCGTCTGTTAGGTTCATAAGTACTTTGAATATGAGATCTGCGAATATTACGCGCTTTTGCTCACTTCATTCTTGCTCATTCCATTGTAACATTAATTATTACAGTTTCAAACTTTAGTTATTCTCTTTATTACCACACTTGTGCAAGAAACATGCAAAAAAACGTCACCAGCTTTTGAACTGGTGACGTTTTTGATCTGACCTGTTGCAGAAATTTTGATTTATGGTGCACGTTTTGGTAACAACTTCACATACTCGTCAGACAGTTTCATCAAGCTGAGCACATGTTCATAATCGGAACGATACGGTTCCAAATCCGTTACCGTCTCGTAAGTCTTCAGCGAATAGGCTGTTCCATCGTCAAAGCCCGCACCCGGGATAAACATAATGTCATCGTTGACAAATGAACCCGTCGGCAAGTAATACCGGATACCGAAGGCATTGTGGTCCATGTTGAGCAGATCATGTCCGAAGGCAGTAAACTTCTCATCTTGAAGGGAGACACCCATCAGGTTCATGATCGTTGGCAACATATCCAACTGACCGCCTGGCTGCTCAATCACTTGTCCTTTGGTCTGTTTCGGCGTATGAATCATTAACGGAATGTTGAATCGACTTACTTTACCGTCATAAGGGACGCCAAGATTCGCCTGGATTTGCTGTGTAATCTCTTCGTCAGCAGGCAGACCAAAGTGGTCCCCGTAGAGCACTAACGTTGTGTTATCCCATAATCCGTTCGCTTTCAACTCATCAATGAGCTGACCGACCGCGTAGTCCGTATAGTTGATCGCTTGCAGATAATCGTGAAGCAGTTTATTCGTGATGGTCGCAGGAATCGTGATCCGTGCACGATCAGCTGGAACCGTAAACGGCGAGTGACTTGAAGCCGTAATGAACTGAGCATAGAACGGCTGATTCGCAGCCTGATGCGCAGTCATTTTTTCCACACCTACACGATATAACTCTTCATCCGATGGTCCAAAGTCATTGAATCTGTCGTTCTCGAAGCTGGGCTTGTCGAAGTAACGAGTGAATCCGAGTGCCGGATACATTTTGTTCCGGTTCCAGAAGGTAACGTCATTCCCATGGAACGTCTCTGACTCATATCCCTTTTCCGCCAGTACCTTGGGTAGACTTGGAAGATCACGATCGCTATACCCGGCTGACATGGGAACAACGCCAGTTGGATAGATAGACGTGTTCGACATGAACTCCGCGTCTGATGTGTTTCCCTGTCCGATCTGTTGGAAGAAATGAGAGAAATAATAGCTTTCTTTGGCCAGATCATTCAGTACCGGTGTTAACTCCTGACCGTCTAATGAAGCATTAATCGGGAAATTCTGAAAGGACTCCAGTTGCAGTACAATCAGGTTACTACCTTTGGCCTGACCAAAATATTTGGCTTTCACGGCTGTACCATCACTTGGCTTATCCTGATACGGATACTGGCTAACCAGCTCATTGATCTTGGCAATCGTTTCGTTAATGTTACCATTCGCAATGGCCTCATTCTCTTTGCTCGTTAGAATGGCAGACGATACCTGATAGTTCAGGAAACCGAGATTCTCGGCTCGCACCAACTCATTATCAATTGTTTCACCTTTGACAATAAAACTGCCAGACAGCACGATGCAGAATGCGGCGGTAAGCGCGACGCCGAGCTTGCCCCAGTAACGTCTCCGGATTCTGCCAAACGTCAACCCGCTATCGTGATAACTGTTGCGGTTACGCCCGGCTGAACGTCTTCGCATAATTAGCCATATTGGCAACGCCAGGATAATGTCTACGAAAAACAAAAAGTGCGTTGGTCGTACAAGAGGCCCTATACTTCCCCGCACTTGAGCAACTTGCCCCAGTTCACTAAGCACAGTATAGGTGGGTACCGAACTGAAATGAACGTTATACAGCGTAGCCGCGAACAGCACCAGAGAAAACAGAACATTGAATCCTCCGTATACTGCTCGCTTCCAGCCTTTGGGCACGATCAGATCCAGCAGGCATACCACAGTTAGTGCGCCTAATGCGTCAGTTAACAGACCGATGCCGGACAGACCCTGGAAAAAGAAATACCGCAGCAGTGACAGCTTCAACAGCATAAGAATGAATAACACGGCGAATAAGGTCCGTGATGGAGTTCGTTCATTTTTGGAATTATACATGGTCGCCTTCAACCCTTACCCTGAAATTTTACGTTCATTTTACAAAACGCATATTTCAGTATAACAGTTTTCTGGTTGCTATTCCATGGAAGTTCCGTGTAAGACAGGGTGAGCGTTACGCAATTGTAGATATATCCGTGTTCTGCGTGTCCGCTCCCTCTCTCTGTCCCTTAATGGCTGCTTGTGCAGCAGCAATTCGTGCATAAGGGATCTGTTCAGGCAAACAGCTTACGTAATCCAGACCAATGCGGTGGCAGAACGTAATCGACTCCAGATCTACAATATTTTTTCCACAGATCCCTGTCTTCAGATGAGGTTTTCGAATTCGACCTTGGACTACAGCCATCTCCACCAGTTGTCCAACTCCCTCGATGTCCAGCACATGGAATGGATTATTCGTTACCGTACGAGAGTCCGTATCACGTTGAAGGAATCGCTTCTCGGCTTCTTGGCGACTATATCCAAATGTCATCTCTGTCAGCTCATCCGCGCCAAACGTGAAAAAGTCTGCCTGGCGAGCAATGTGAGTCGCCGTTAGCGCTGCTCTCGGAGCTTCGATCATCGCTCCCACTCTATAGAGACAATGCCGCTTCTCCTCACCAAGTACTTGGTCAGCCACATGATCCACCAGATCTCTCATAACCTGAAGTTCATGCACATGACCGATCTGCGGGATCATAATCTCGGGACGTACCCACCAGCCTTGCCGGATGCCTTTCACCGCTGCGCGGAATATCGCTTCCAGCTGCATATCAACGATTTCCGGGAACACTGTACTCAGCCGACAAGCCTGTTGCCCCAATGTCGGATTATGTTCATGCAATTCACAGACTCTGCGAATTACGCGCTCCAGCTCCTCCAGTTCAATCTGATGGTCTTTTTGCTCCTGCCACTCCTCTGCTTGTAACCACTCACGTCGTTTCTCCAACACTCCCAGATCCGGTAGTAGTTCATGTAACGGCAAATCGAGCAAACTTATCGTTACCGGGCATCCATCCATCGCTTCGAATATCTGTTCAAAATCAGACTGCTGCATCGGCAACAGACGCTCCAAACCACGCCTGCGTTCGGATTCACTGTCTGCCAGGATCATTTTTTGTACAAATGGGAACCGCGCAGGTGATAACAGCATGTTCTCTGTCCTGCACAGACCTAGCCCCTCTGCCCCCAGTAGCCGTGCTTTCAGGGCATCCTGTGGTCGATCAGCATTGGCCAGTACCTTCAGCTCTTTCACTTCATCAGCCCAATCGAGCAGTAGTTGCAGATCTGCTGATAAAGGTGGACCTGAGTTGTTATAAGCTGGACATTCATCATTAGCTAATGGCTGGATCTGTATGGGCAGATGTCCATTGCTCGCTTCGCTGTTAGAATCTGTGTAGTATTGCTCCAACACTTCCGTGATATGCCCAGGCTCTATGCGTAACAGTGCATCCTCTTTGGTGATAAGTCCTTCATGCACAAAATATACAGTACTCCTTAGTGTGGCTGTGGAGGATAATCGTGCGGGCTGGGTCTGCACAACATACAACGCGCCGGATTCAATCACAAAGGTGATTTCCTGCACTTCTCCATTACGCGTCTCCAACTGGTCTCCAATCTCCAGCAAACTTGTGTACAGCTCAGGTTCGTCATCTCTTAACCGCTCTAGACCTTGATCCGTTTGATGGTAGGTCCCGGTTATGACGTATTGTCCAGTAATTCCCCTCTCTCCTGTCAGTGGGTTACGTGTATATATTGTTCCGGTCCCGCTTGATTCTCCGCATGTTCCATGCATCATCGTCTGTATAAGAACAGGAGCGCTTTGCTCCGAAGAGATGTAATATGGTTTACGCACGATCTCGTCCTGAGATCTGGATGCTATAATACGCTGTGAATGATATACCGCACGTACTGCTTCTTTGAATTGAATTTGAACATCTTGAGGAAAAGGGTTACGCCCCTCCCCTTCAATTAAATATTTAAATTTGGTAATGCTTAATTCAAGTTCCGTTTCATCCCGACCCTTGACGTGACTCGATATTTCTGTGAAAGATTCAGACGGAATTGCATATACCAGCTGTCCATATTCCTTTAAGTAATCTAGATAACATTGGAGTGCATACAACCGATCACCGGTTTGACGTGCGAGTCCTTCCACAGTAACATCATTCAGACCAACATTGAGCAGTGTCGCAGTTGCTGAGGCTCGATCCTGGTCCTTACGTACCGCGAGTAGTAGCGGGTTCTCCGAGTGTCCGAAGAACTTCCCGGTTTGCTGTTCCAGATGCCGGATCGCGTTAATAATCTCTTTCTCTCCTTCATTGGAAAGATGTCCAAGACGGGTACAGAACTCGCGACAGCATTCCGTAGTGACTACAAATCCGGCCGGCACAGAATACCCTGCATGGATTAGCTCTGCAAGATCAGCCCCTTTACTGCCCATTAGCCCTTTCATCTCTGCCGTACCTTCTTCCAACAGAATTACCCGTTTTGTCATTACAGTTCTCCCATCCGCCGTTCATGGCTATGCTTGAAGACTTCAAACCCTGCGTTACAGATCAGCCTTCATTCTAATGGTATGTCGCAATCGTTCAGTCAAGGACATTCGCTTTTGCATTTTGTGCTCGTTATCCAGTTTTTTTGTAAACGCTACACTAAAATAAGATCAAACTAGCCTTTTTGGTAATTGTATTGGCTCATTTATCAAAATAAACAACAAAGAAGCCCCTTCAGCTAAGCTGGAGGAACTTCACATTTTTAGTATTCACTTACCTCAAACGTCAGTACCCGATCAAACAGGATATAATCCTTCCGACTCTTAAAAGGTCCTTTGTTGTTGTCGTGTTTATCTATCGCATACGATGCCTTGCCACTTCCAGCTTGCTTGGCTTCATACCAGTCGATGAAATCATTTACTTCTTTCATGCTTAGGTCGAATTCTTTCTCTAAGCCCGTTGTCATGGTAACGACGAAGATGGCACGGTTAGTGGAAGGTTCCTCTGGTTGTTCCGGAGTTGTAGGTTCTTCTGGTTCTGGTGTGGTTGGTTGCTCTGGTTCAGGATCAACCTGACCGTTGCTCTCAATAATTGCCGAGGCTTCATTTGAGTCAATACTTTCTCCAACAGGATTAACACCCGTCACTACGTAATAATAGGTGGTACCTGGAGTTACATCTAAATCTGTATAATTGGCCTTGGTTACACCAGTGGCCAATGTTGTATATGGCCCATTTGCCGTAGTGGATCTTTTAATCGTGTAACTGGTTGCTGTCGTTACTTCATTCCAGGTCAATCCAATGGATGATTCATCTGCAGATGCTGCGAGATCTAATGGATTAGCTGGAGGTGTCATATTATACAGCTGAAACTCGGATACACTGACTGTCCGTGTATTGGAATAATTAAACAAGTTAACTTTTGCTATTCCTTTGTACGTTGTAGGAAGATAAATTAATCTTCCATCAGCCTGATTTGCTTTTACTGTGTACCAATACGTCGGTAAAATTGCCTTTCCAGTGGAATCGAATAATCCAATTGAAACATCAAAATCTGCTTTTACACGGATAGCATTCGCTGTAACTGTTCCATTAAAGATTCCAACTGCATGATCAACCGCTGTAGATGGAGTGTTCCATTTTTCTATAATCGCGCTTGTAGCTTCATTATTATCTGTTAATGCATATGTAGATTTACTTCCCTTGCTTTCAGTATCGCTGAGTGTCATTAACATCTTATCCATGAGCCCTCCGCTATAATCTACCGCAGCATGTACCCCTGAATTAGGTGCGAAACTGATAGCAAAAATTAATGCTCCAATCAATAATCCGACTTTCTTAAACAATGTTGTTTTCACATGAATCCTCCTAAAGTGTTTATGTACAAACTCACTTTAGTGTACATAGGTTCATGTGTCTAAACATAAACTTGCTCATCTATAAAATTCAGCTAAATTCTTGAAATTTTATTTTTTTATTGGATATAAATCTTCCTAGCGCTCCTAAATTGTAAATTTATGAACTTCCTATTCCCATTCGCCTTTTTTAACGTAAGTTGCATCATAAGCAACAATTACATTCGTTTTATCTGTTACCTTTTGTAAATCATCGAACACAACTTCTTCTTCGCCGTAATCTACTAAACTCGAATCAACTTTCTCGAAGACCCCACAATCCTTCACATAAATTATATCTGGATGTTTAGAATCATATCGTAAGCTTTCAGGAAGATCTTCACCCAAAATTTCATGCGATTCGGCGACCGTAGTCGTTGATATTGCTGTAACAGGGGCCATTCCAATAACAGCTACTACTATAAGCGAGGCCCAGATTTTTTTCTTCATAGGATGTCTATTCTCCAGTTCATTTTTCCTATATTATACAGTAAATCAGATTAGTAGAATATTTTTTAATTTCTTCGAGTTTAATTTAATATTGAAACCAGCTAGTTTGTAGTTTTAACTCCCACACCTCACGCTTATAAACCTCAGTACATCCTCAGTCTTCTTACCATGAGAAATCACATCATGGTTCATCCACGACATGTTCTATCTATATTCTCATGCATTTTCCTTGAATCGTTTAGGCTAATTTTCACTGTTATTTAGCGGGTTTATCATACTTTAAAGTCGTATGAATTCACCAGCATTCGCAGAGATTGTTATTTTTTCGTGATTTTTGTAGTTGTGTTACTCTAGCCTTAAAGGCTAGAGTACTTTTTTAGTTCCCGGCTGTAATAATTTCCTCTAATTTAATCCAACTGTAATCTTCTTCGCCGCGTTCAATTTTGACTCTCTTGCTTGGTTTGTCAATTGATGTGATGACTCCCTTTATCTCTTCATCGTCGAACGAATTGAATACAGTCAACGTGATAGATCTACGAAAACACGTTACATGCAATTTTAGTCAGCTATTTAAAAGCTCGACTTATTTTAAATTTCAAGATAATTTTGTAATTCTCTTGATTTTCAGATGAAGAGAATTGTCCTAGCATCCGATGCATAACTTTTTCTATGATTTTTTCACCCAATTTATAACTTTCTACAGATTCATTATTTATTTTTAATTTGTTTTCTACACAAATCACAAAATGGTTATCTTCTATATAGGTAAATAAATTAATTTTCTGCTCTCGATCTGCATATTTCAGTATGTTTGACAGAAAATTATCAAATACACGTCCAATATTTTCCATATTTACAGTAATCATGACATCCGTAGGGGAACCATTTACAAGCACCTGAAATCCTTCCGCTCTGAGTACAGTTGTAATATCTGACAATACATCATGAATTGATTCCCGAACGGAAAGGGTTACTAAATCTGCCTCCCTCTCTTTATCTAATAAAAAATATGAAAACAAATCGTCTGTACGATTCTTAAGTTGGAGAGCCTTTTGATACGCACTCTCGATTTGATACCTTGTTTCTACACATAAATCTTCTGGTGTATTACGGGCAAACTCTAAATACATGATGAGAGATGTCAGTGGCGTACGCATATCATGAGACATTTCGGTTGCAAGATTTCTACTCTCATTTTGCAAATTGTCTATCCTTTCTAACCTGCCTAAAAATGCTTTACGTAGTTCCTCTATACTTTCCGCAATCATCGCCAATTCATCATACCCTCGTACCGTTATAGAATAGTCTAATGAGCCGCCTTCAAGGATATGAATTTCATTATTAATTGTGCGTAAATATTTGATTCCTCTACGTATTCCAAATAAAACAATGGTTATAAATAACATTGCGGACAGCAATATTTCAAGCATGTAGGCCATATTATAGTAGTGGGAAAAATAAAATCCATAGATTGAAACGTTACCTGTCCCATCCTTAAATTGTACTGTGTAAGAGTTCCGTCGATCATAATCAGTTTCAGGCTGACTTCCATATGCTCCTTCGTCATCAGCATGGTACAAGGAATCATATTGAAGCACCTGGTTCTGAAATACGTATAAAAATAAATTACTCTTCTGACTTTTAATCCAGTCTGAAAACGCAATACGATCTGTCGTTGACAGATCGTTTGCTGAAACATATTCTGAAAATTTTTGGACGTAAACTTGAGATTCGGACTTTAAACGCTCATCAGAAGTAAAATAATGATCCATAACCCGATTGCTTATGGACTGCAAAAGTAAAAAACAAAGAACACTTATGGTGAGAGCAATAATTATTAAAATTGTCAACTTTTTAGATATAGTAAGTTTATGAGTGGCCAAAACGGTAACCTCTTCCCCATTCTGTTAAGATATACGCTGGTTTTGCTGGATCTTCTTCGATTTTCAATCGTAATTTTCGGATGTGTACTACTACCGTATTATTTGAACTGTAGAAATAAGGTTCCTTCCAAATACTCTCATAAATATTTTGGGCAGAAAAAATTTTATTTCTTCTGGTCATCAACAGTTTTAGTAGACCGTACTCCAGATCGGAAAGCTCAATCTTCTGACTGCCTTTCCATACATCGTTAAATTGTTCACTTACTTTTAAACGTCCTCCGATAAGAAATGTTTCGCCATAATCCTTTTTATCTTGATAAATCGTATACCTACGCAACAAAGCAATAACTCTTGCCAGAAGCTCCTGTTCAGAAAAAGGTTTAGTTAAGTAATCATCTCCACCAGCAAGCAAACCTTCCGTTTTGTCCAAAGTTCCGGATTTAGCAGTTAGAAAAAGAATAGGAACATTGTATCGTTCTCTGATTCGTATACAAGCCTCCAGTCCGTTTATTCCAGGCATCATAATATCCAGAATCACCAAATCCAATGACTCATTTACTAATTCAATTCCCTGTTCTCCATCTTTAGCCGTTGTTACTTCATAACCTTCACGGACAAGAGACATACGTAATAGATCACGAATCTCCTGATCATCTTCAACTACTAAAATCCGGCTTGTCATAGTTCACCTCATACTTGATTTAACTTTTAACTATCCGTGCGAAGCAATGGCTGTGTACTGCAACGGAAAGCTCCGCCGAAAGAACGAGAAATTTCGTAATCAACATATTCTACTTTGATTCCTCTTTTCTCTAGCTCTTTTCCAATTGTATTTTTGAATGCAATGTCCGTAACATATACTTTGCTACTGATTGGCAATCCATTTACCGCCAAATCTTGAGCATCCTTGTAACTCACTTCGATTTTGTCCCAATTTTTAAGTTCTTCTGGGAGCCCATTGGCTAACGAATCCATGCTAACAATCATTAATCCATCTCTTACAAAACTGATAGCACAATCCAGGTGCAATGTGCCAGGCTCTAGCTTCACCTCAACCACCTTATACCCTGATGGTGTCAAATAGTTTCTGAGCCAATCAATACCGGCTTTGTTTGAAGCTAGACCAGAATTACCGACGAATACAGTCTTTCCATACACGAGGATATCTCCACCTTCAAGGTAAGGACCGGCAGCAGAGTTGATTCCTTTAGAAACGTCTGGTTGTGGGACAGCTACATGCGGAACGTTATTTTGGGCTGCTTCCTTATCCAGAATACTTCTAACAGGTAAAACCTCAAGTCTCCGGTAAGCCGATTTAAATGAACCTTCAATTAGATGATTTCCGATTGTGAAGAATGGATCTCTCACAAAGAAATTAGTTACTCCTTCTCCACCTGTAATGCCATCTTTCACAGCCCCTAGTTGTTTTTCTTTTTCATTTAAAAGGCGTGGACGTTGAACCTCAACACCGTATTTTTCAAGAACCTTTTTAAGGTCTTCACGCTCTTTCTCCCACTTTTTCTGTGCCTCTGCCGGATCCGTATTCATTATAGACATGCCTCCTTCAGGCATAGGCATGTCTCCTTCTGGAGAATCATCAAAATTGAAGTGCATAAAAGCTTCAGATTGTGTCAATACAACTCTTTTTAGCGTAGCGAATTCACTCTCTACATATACATTGTTTTTCTCACTTTTTGTAGTCACAGTTCCATTCACTTCCGTAACTCTATTAACTTTAGACACACCAGTCGCCCCTGCCACTGGTAATATGCTAGTTACCAGTACAAGTGATAATGCTGTTGATCCAACCCACTTCAATCTCTTTTTTTTCATATTAATGCCCTCCTAATAATTTGTTTTAATCCTTACAGTTTGAATTATAGAGAGCAATTCTTAACAGTTTATGAAGGCATACTATTTTAATTTAAGCAGATGAGATTCGGATATATTGTTTCTAATGGAACTTATAACTTTCTTACTAATATTAACAAACAAAAAAGATACTGTGGGTGTTATGCCAATAGCGTCCTCTTTTACCGATGCTTTCGGATTCTAATCTTTAGTGCATCTTTAGTGCCACAATTATCCCTCTCCTTCAATCTTCTTCAGTCGTGGCATGAACATAGATGAACTTGCACAGCTCTTATTTTATAAGCCGGAGCGCATTACATAATTTATAGATAAGAAGCGAATCATGCCTCTTAAAATCGCAATATCTATCGCCGACACAATTGGATGTAATGTGAACGCTCTGTATGAATTAATTTCAATTGAGCTAAGTTGAAGCTTAAATATATATGTCTGTTTCAACAATCAAAAAGGATATAGACTCTTTTCTTAACTAAGAAAAGTTCTATATCCTTTAATATTTGTTCCGTGTATATTTAAAATTACATGTTCGTGGAACCATCATCGTAACTAAACTGCCAAGTAATCCCGAATTTATCTGTTAAGCCACCGTATAATTTGGACCAAAAGGTTTCTTGAAGCTCCATGACTACAGTGCCGCCTACTTTAAGTTTATCGAATGCAGCTTTAATTCCATCCATGTCAGCATTAACTAAGGAAAGGCTTATATTATTTCCAGCAATAAATGGCGAACCTTGATAAACATCAGAGAACATTACATTGCTTCCATCAATATTAAGTCTTAAGAGCATAACTAAATTTTTGGCTTCTTCAGGAAGCGGATAGTCTGGATAAGGAGCATAGCCAGAAACTCTATCAGGAGTTCCCCTTTGCTCGACTGCCTCCCGGTTGGCCCATCAGCTGTTTTGCTTTTGCTGAGAATTGGAAAAGGCGAGATGAGGAACACACCAGTCATATGCCGCTATTGCAGCCTCCACGGTCATTTAACCCATATACCGCAGTATATCGTCGATTTTCTTCCCATGAGAGATCACACCGTAGTTCATCCAGCTCATAAAATCCACCTCATACACATTGCCACTCTTCACCGCAGGCAGACATTTCCATTCATCCCTTTCGAGCAGTTCGCGCTCATCTCCAGGTTTGGCCGAGTTTCCAGTGTCAAATGTAATCAACAAGTGATCCGCATGAAGCTGACTTAACTGCTCCAATCCAATGAAAATCCTCCGCTCGTGTCTTGTCCATTGCTGCACACGGGAGTGTGGAGTCAGTCCAAGATCCTGATAAATTACAGGTCCGACGTAGCCCTGCTGATCCCCATAGAGAGTAATATCCGAAGCGGATATGCGTAAAAAAGCTACAGTCTGGCCACGCATATAACGTGATAACCGACTCTTACCTTCCATTGCCTTGTCCTCATACGCACCAATTACATCTTGAACCCGATTCACCTTCCCCAACACATCAGCTGTCGATCTCAGAATGGAGCGCCAATCTTCTCCCAGATGTTCTACGTAAAATGTAGGTGCTACCTGCTCAAAGCGGTCCAGATTCCATCGATCAAATCCCTTGTCCAGCATGATAAAGTCAGGTATGTTGCCCACATTAAATTGAGCATCCTGCTGGCTTACATCAAATTCGGGTACATCATCCAACCCCAAATATTGCTGTCTCCCCCAAGAATGATGGGAGCATTGCAGTACAGGTTTTACACCAAGAGCCAACACAAAGTCCTCCAGATACGGAGCAAAGACACGAACCTCTTGACGGTGATGACGGCGGTATAACCCAGGTGAAATACCAGCATATTGCTTGAAGCGACGACCAAAATAATACTCGCTGCTAAATCCCACATTCTGTGCAATTTCATGGATGCGATCATCCGTGAGCTGCAATAGTTGCTTCGAGCGCTCCAGCCGAACCGCATTTACATATTCAAGCGGGAGCTTGCCCGTAATTTTTTTGAATTGCCGAGTGTAGCTGGCTCTTGTTAGACCAATATCTGCTGCGAGCTCATCCACAGTTATCGTCTGATCATAGTGGTCGCCAATATAACGAATTGAACTTTGAAGACGGGCACGGTCATCGGGTACTTCTGTTTCGGGGGCACTCTGGCGAAGCAAGGCACGGAACCACTCCTGGAAACGAAGCTGTACCTCCCATTGATCCAGCCAATCGCCAGTGACCTGTTGACGCAGTATTTGTTCCAAGGCTTCCAGACAGGTACTCCACGGGATGTAACTGAGTTGCATAAGAGGTAATAATGTTGGAGAAACTGGACTTTGTGAAAGTTCCTGCCGCTCCTCCGTGTTTCTTCTAGACAAAGCGTTCGAAGTCTCTTCGCTTAACTCACCCACCATCAGATCAAGCTTATAATACTGCAATTCACTTTCTGTCCAAGGCGAACCTTCTATTTTAACGGATGTTCCAGCCGGAACAAACATAATCATTCCTTTTTCCAAATGAGATTCCCGATCTGAGCAAACTATTGACCCCTTCCCAGACGTTACAACAAATATGGCGTGTGAAGACGACATTCTGTATAACAAACGTTTATCGATATGAGACTTATGGTGATCTACGTATTCCATATGCTGAAGTGAGCATAGCCAGGGCTTGGGGATAAGTTGTATTATGGTGTGGCACATGTTCATCGTCCTTAACTGAGAATTATTATCATTTAAAATAGTGTATACGAAAAAAGAAAGCTCTTCAACCCTGGCTGAAGAACTTTCTTTATGAGATTATACTTATGGAGTCATTTTTTCCAAGAGATCATCAATTTTCATGGAATTCGCTGTAATCGCACCTGATTGCCAATGTGATCTTTCCATTATATATACCTGATTGTTCTTAACGGCCGGAAGAGATTTCCACAATTTGCTGTCAAGTACCTTCAAGGCTTCCTTGTTCTCAGGAGAAGACCATTCACCATTGGAAGGGAAAACAATAAGATGATCTGCATCAAGTTGCGGCACGGCCTCCTCAGACAGAATTTCCTGGTATTCTTCCATCTTGCTAACCAGAGGATGAGGTGTTAGACCAAGCTCGGAATAAATAAATCCGGTAAATCGATTTTTCACACCGAACAGCGCCAGTGTGTCATCGTTAACATTCAGTCGGACAACTGCGACAGTCTCGTCTCCAACCGCTTCTTGCAACTTCGCCTTAGCATCTGCAATCTTGGCCTCAAATGCCGCAGCAACTTCTTCACCCTTGTCCGGTTTACCTACAACATCGGCAATGGTTTTCAAAATTTGGTTCGAATCCTGCAGTACGCTCTCAGGCAGACGATACGTCGGTGCCACCTTGGAGTACATCTCATATTTCTCCATATCTACCCCACCATCTACAATGATGAGATCCGGATCATACTCCAACAAAGCTTCAATGCTCCCTGTGGTATCAAATTGAGGAACATCCAGTCCTAAATAATCCTGTACACCCCACATCGGATTATACCACTGCACTACAGGGTTAATATCGAGCGCCTTCAGATAATCTTCCACATATATTCCAGCAATCCGCTGTGGCTGAACCGGAATTGTCACATCTCCAAATTCATCCTGTACAACCCGTGTAGCAGGCTCTGTTTCGGTTTCAGTAGTATTTTCTCCAGAGGCTGCACTTTCAGTTGCAGGAGTCTGTTCCGCATCCGTAGCGGTATTTGTACTACATCCTGAAATAACCAGACCCATGAGCAGTAATGTAATCATCCACCCTTTGAAACCTTTAACTAAACCTACCATGTTACCCTTCACCCCTATGTGATCTGTTGATGTAACCGTGAGAATATTTCACATATAATGATTATCATTCTCATCGATTGCTTAGGTGAATTGTACCTTATGCCTCAGTCGACCCACAATGTACATTTGATGCTGTTTTTTTATACAAACGAAACAACCCTGTGGTCCTCCCCCGCTTATCGCAGGGGCAACCTGCCTTGACGATAACTTTCCAACAGCTTCTCCACAAAGGAATCGTTCGCCGTACTCTGTAACAATGCAGCACCAATTAAACCCATATCATCACTTACATACCCCGCTAACTCAGGTTCGCCGGTGAGAGCCAAGGTCTGTTTGAACGCCTGTTCCCTGCATGCGCGAAGCACCTCTTCTTCAGCCACCGCGGTATCTTGAGCCCATCGTTCAAAAGCTTGCATCCACTCGTCAGCAAATGCAGAGGCATCCCTTTTATCCAGGTAAATTTCCACATCCAATCCTTCGAATGTCTGCTGGGTCAGAATCCGCCCCTCGTTAAGATCCCCCAGTAGCTTCTCCACGTCTGCTTTGCTCATTGATCTCCCCTCCAGTTCATCATCATGTCAGATACATCTCAGGTATAACAAACCGCTTCATCATTCGATTAGAATCAGCTGTAAAATGATCCAATTGAAGTTCCTCGTATTCGCTAAGGATACTTTCAAAGATACGAGCAATCACACCACAATCTGCCAAAGCATTGTGCCTGTGTATTCCATCCGTATTCAGATCGTAATACCGAATCAAAAAATCCGTAGAGACGACCTCATTAATCTCAGGATGAATGTAGGTGAACATCGCTTTTGTATCGAGTACCGGGTTAGTCAACATCGGAAGCCCATACTCATCACAATGCCGCTTCAAGATGGGTAGGTCATACTCATATCCTGCTTGTGTTACAAGCACATTATCCCCAATAAATTTCAGAAATTCCTGAAATGTTTCTACGAACGATGGAGCCTCTATCATATCCTCATTCGAAATGCCTGTTAATTTTGCCACAGCTTCTGGTATAGGTTTGTTTGCACGTGCAAGTGAAGAAAATGTTGTGTTACACCGTTGACCTCTTTGGTAGTGCATCCCACCAAATTGAGTCACACTCTCCACCACGGGATTAATGCCCGTCCCTTCGAGATCAAATATGCAGTACATTCTATCCTGTAATGAAGATACGATTAGATTTTCAATAAAGTATGTATCAGGCAACAGCGTAATTTTCATCCGTCCAAGTCACTCCTCCCCACTATCATTCTGGCTAATGCATTCCTCATATATAACTCTGTCACTCCCACAATCGGGTGACCTGGACCAACTTGCGCGTTCCATCAAACTGCAACTTATAGATATCCGGCATCGTAGTCTTCTCCCAGAAATCATACCCGTAGGAAGAATCATAATGTTGTAAAATAAGCGTCATGACATCTCCATGGGTTCCAATGACTACCTTGTGACCCACATGTGTATCCAAAATTTTCTCGATCACCGCTACTGCCCTTGAGCGAGCCTGTTCACCAGACTCCCCACCTGGATACGCATACGTAGGATTACGGTACAACCGCTGCTTGGCTTCACGAAAATTATCATGCTTCACATCTGAACTCGACAACTGGCGTTCACGCAGATCTTCCTCTGTCACCACAATTCCACCTGACCGATCTGCCAGAATCTGAATCGTATCCACCGCTCGCCTGTAAGGGCTAGAATAGAACAGTTGAATCTGCTCCCCATGGAGCAGACTGGCAACCGTTCCTGCATCTAGATGACCTTGCTCTGTGAGTCCACGCTCGCGTTCCTGTCCTTCAACATATCGAGACTCCGCATGTCTGACAAAATACAAAAACGTACTGGCCTCACTCATCATCCATCCGCCAACCCTTTTTTCTTCTCAATGACAATCAGGCAGGTACTGTCTGGCAAAGGCGCAGGTTCACCATTTTCCTTCATGAAGATCATTCGTTCTCCGAGTGCTTCCGTGTACCCCTCTTGAAGGAAATGTCGGAGAGTAATAATTTCGGCTTGTTCACCCAGCGCTTCTCGAATACAGCTCTCATAGGCTGTCGGCGTGAATATACCGAACTGCTCCTGAATTTCATGCACGTATGCCTCTTCACCCCACGTATACGTGTAAAGAAATTCCATCGCATCGTTAATCGGCAATACGACCTCATCGTCTGAGATCCGCTCATATTCAATTGCACGTCCCTGAAAATCCTCTGCATACCGCTCCAGCCAGCGCATCCCATCCTCTTCCAGGAAACGAATCCGGCGCTTCTGTGCCTCCGGTTCACTCATGATCCCATCCCGAATCAGAATTCTTCCTCCAGGTGACAGCACACGGAATGAACTTCTCAGCGCTGCTACAACCGTATCGGAATTAAATCTTCGACCGTCCAGTTCAATATATGAATATAATTCATGCAGAATGGATGAAAAAATAACCGTATCCACTGTGCCTGGCTGCACATATTGCTCCAGTTGCAGGGCATCGCCTTTCATCACTTGCCAGCGATGTCCCTCACGCTGTTTTTTGCGCTCCAGCGCTTCAATGACATTGGCTGAGATATCGATACCAATCGGCTCCACTTCCGGTTTTTCCTGCTCAATCAGATCCAGCAGAATTCCTCCACCTGGACCGATATCCAGTACCCGTTTACCAACGATATAGTCGAGCAGTACTTTTTTATAATCACCGGAGCTGTTCATATCGGACAAATACGTTTCTTCGTTGTGGAAGCGGTCATAGGCATCCCGGCGCAATCCGAACAGGTCAAATAACAGCAGTACAGCCTTCTCGTATAACGGTGACTTTTCTGCTTCAATACAGAATGCAATCAGCTTCTCCGCCGCTGGAGAAAATTCAAAGGTCACAAACAGTGTATCCGGCAGATCCGCATGACGCTCAATGCGATGTGTTAGATGGGGATAGACGATCTGCTCCCCTGCCGTAATCTGTTCCCACGCATACTGTTCCAAATATTTTTCAATCATTCGTTTCTTGTAAATATTGAGCTTCTTGACGCCTTTGTAATCGTAATACATCGTATTCATCAATGGTTCGAAGCTGATATGGCGAACGATTTCAGATCGACTCTCCATGCATGCGGGATGCATGCTATCGCTGCGAAGCGTCAACAGGAACACTTTCACCATCTCTTGCAACGAAAAATCCTGCATGGCCGACTCCACATACCACAGAGTACGATGAGCCAGCGGAGCCAACGCCTGTTCTACATCCAGTTCGGTTTGGAGTTTGGCGTACGCCGTATCCATTGCCTCTCCCTGCCGAATGGATGAACTTCTTAAGCGGGATAACCGTTCCTTCACGTTCCAGTCCTCATGATCCGGTCCAGCGATAATCCAGCCTACAATTCGCTGTACCTCAGCCTGAACCTGATTCCATAACGCTCGATCAACACCTGCGATAATGCACTCATTTAGTGCCATCAGTATGGTGTGCAACTCATCTGTAGTAAGCCATCCTTTGACGATCAAGGCGTGGAGCGAAGCATTCTCGGCAAATGGAATCTCGCCGCGTATGTATTGACCAATAAGTCCATGCGTAGCAATTAGAGTACGAATAACCTCATGCCTTGGTGTGTGTGAATTCAGCGCATCATGCTCGTTTATATCCGCATTTTTACTTAAGGCATCGCCCGGAGATCCAAGTTGATTTAAACTCGTCTCCCTGCTCTTACCGATGTCATTATCCAGGTGGTCTGCCCCTGCGTATAGATCATATAACTGAGCGGACCCCACATTATGTACAAACAAGTTAACGCCCTGCTTTTGCCATACCCGCCGCTGCTCCAATGATCCGGCCTTCGCCGTCTCTGACCAGATTAATACGTCCTCCATAATTTCTCGCACCCAAAAAGAAACCTGAAGCTCCTCCAGCACGTGAAGTGTACGCTCTGTGTAGTCCAGCACCGGATTTGTTCCCTCAAGTTCGGCAATGGAATGAATGCGTTCGAGGTTAATATGGGGCTTCTCTGCTGCTGCCAGCAGTTGCAGCCATAATGGCTGGGCTTCCGGCGTGTTTCCTGACTTGTATGATTGTATGGCCTTTAATGAATGCAGCATTAATATGTCCCCTCTCTTTCTCTACCCTTATATATAAAATCATTAGATTCGTCTATAGATGTTGAACTAATCATTAACACGATAACGGAGAGGACAGAAAAAACCTGAAAAAGCGAAGCTAAAAGCTTTCTGCAAGAAAGCTGCTTCGGAAGCATATGCTTCGCCTTTATCCCCGGATTTTCCCCTTCGGAAAAGGGAATCAAAAAAATCTGGGGATAACAGCGATTGAAAGGTTATTCTGTCATCGTAGTGTCAGTGTAAATAATATGTAATTCAACTTTTATAACAGACGAATTCGTTCCTGAACAAACTTGAGCAGCTGTTCCACCTCTTGAGCAGGCAGATCCTCGTCAAGACGCGCGGCGGCAACTGGCAGCATCCAGGACTCTATTGCTACACGTGTAATCCCGGAAAGTTGCATATAATGATGGATGTAATATTTGACCAGCGATTCACGAGCCGTTTCAAACCCCATTCGTATAGCAGGATCTGTATCTTCCGGCAATGTGGCACTCATTAATATTACCCAGCTTCGAGCCACATCACCCGCAGGATCACCGGACATTCCAGTCATCCAATCAATGACCCGGTATTGATCGCCAGCCTCACTGAGCATAACATTATCAGGGTGAAAATCGCCATGACAGATCTGCTGTCTATCAGGCAATGTTGTTAAGTAAGAAAGGACTCGCGCTTGATCGTCCTCCGACAATAATCGAACATTGCGGATCGCTCCCGATAAAATCTGCTTCTGTAAGGGGAGTGTCCCTTCATCATCTCGCTCACAATGAAGTCTGTAATGGCAGTCAGCCATTTTAAACGCCAGCTGCTCTAGGAACTCCGGTTGCTGAATGATAAGTGATAACAGGGTAATCCCTTGGATTCGCTCAAAAACAATGCCAGCACGCGACGTAGTATGTTCTATCAAGGATACTGCCTGCGGGACGGGTAGTCCTTTTTTGTATGCCAGCTCACTTATTCTAAATTCATTTTGAACCGCTTCGTGAGGAAAATCCATTCGATATAACTTCATAATGTGCTCGTTCGAATAGGCATAGATTTCCGCAGTTCTTCCCTGACCAATTCGCTCCATATCTACCCTCCCTTTACTCGAACTCACTGCCTCTGACTTTGGAGAAAACCATACAATCAACCAGCGTACCTGTGCTGTCACGCCGCATCTTGCGCAGTATACCTTCCAGCGTATAACCCGCTCGTTCGGCTACTTTGGCACTTCGCACATTGCGGGCATCACAGCGGATCTCCAGCCGGTTCGCCTCCAGATGAGTAATGGCAAAATTCTCTATCCCTTTCACCGCTTCTGTCATCAAACCCTCACCAGCTCGCGATGTTCGAATCCAGTAACCGATCTCAAAACAGCGTGCATTCCAGTCGATGCGATGTAACCCGCTGCTGCCTACGAATTCATCCGTATGTCTATCACGCAAATGTAACATCATGTCGGTACGTTCCAGATATTGCAGTCTTGCTTTGCGAACAGTGACTTCTGACTCTTCCAATGAAGGAATTTTCTTGGCAAAAGGTAACCACAACCGCAGCTGCTCCGCACTCTCACGGACGGCTTCATTAACAGCCGCACCGTCCCCCCACTTCGGTGCTCGAATTGTGAGGCGTTCCGTATGGAAGCTCTCGGGTATCGTTAACATAATTGGATTAAATGAAGACGATTCGGTCATCGTTATACTTACTCCTCTACCTGAAATATGGAATCAATGATCAGCGGAAAATTATCCCTTACGGACACTGCACCGAATACGGAACGAGCGTGTACCCCCTGATCCCCAAATACCTCCATCATCAGATCCGAGAATCCATTCAGCACTTTATGATGCTCCTGATACGAAGCGGACGCATTGATAAACCCCTGCACTTTAACCACTCTCTTCACCCGATCCAGTGAACCCAGCACGTCTCGAACGACAGCGAGTACCTCCAGTCCAGCGTTCCGGGCAAATTCATATCCCTGTTCTGTTGTGAAGTCTGCTCCAACTTTACCGCGTTCGGAGGTATCAGGCCCTTTCCCGGATACATACATGATTCCATTCACAATAACGGCATTGGCATATTTCGCTGCGGGGGCGCTGGCCTGTGGTAAAATAATCCCCAGTTCATTTAATCTCGCTTCAATCATCGTACATTCTCTCCCTCTTTTAAGGTCCTCACGGAACCCGATTCATTGTATTCCTGCCTATAGACTCTTGGTGATACCTGAACGGTACGCTTGAACATCTTGCCAAAATGAGAGAAGTTACTGAATCCCGCAAGCCAGGCGATGTCCGTAATGGATTCTTCACTTTCTCGCAGCAAACGCTGTGCTTCCTTCACCCGTAACAGATTCAGATAATCACTGAAGGTAAAGCCCGTCGTTTGTTTGAACAATCGACTCAGATAATGCGGACTAATGCGAAACATGCTCGCCACCTCCGGTAATGTCAGTGGTTTCTGATAGTTCTCATTCAGGTGACGTACAACTGCCTGTGTCTTGGGGTGAAGAACCGGCTCACGATCATCGGAGCTTAACCTGCCCAGGTGTTGATTACGATAGGCATGCAGCAACAATTCAATAGCCCGGTGACGAAGCAACAGGTTGCTTCCAGGTTGAGGACGAAGCATTTCATCCACCATTTCGCTAACCATCCGTTCCAGAACCTCAGTGACTTGAGATGGAAACCTTACAATAGGAATCTCCCAGCAAAAGGGTTCCTTCAATCCTTCAACTAACTCTGCGGAAATAGCTATGGCTTCAAAAAGCTCAGGCTTCATATACAGCACCATCCGCTCATGGTCAGGCATGCCGCTCTCCAATGTCTTGTGAACCGTATTTCGGTCAACAAACACTAGGTCGCCAGCCTTTACCCGATAGGTTCGGTCCTTAATGAAATAAATACGCTCGCCAGACAACAGGTAATACAACTCATAATGATCATGCAGATGGTCATCCGTCATCGAGAAATATCCAATGCGACGATCATATTCGATGTGCAGCAAATCCGTAGGATCATGAAAATCCGCACGAAAAGGTTCTGTCATGTCTCCCTCTCTCCTTTCCATAAATTATAGCAAAATATGCGGCATTTGAAAGCGGTTACGCATAAAATGCGGCGAAAGAAGTACTCCCTTGTTATAGTCTAGAGCTATATTCAAGGAGGCGATAGACATGAGTAACAAGAAACGTTATGTATTAGTTGGAACCGGCGGCCGCGCCGAATTTTTTTATGGTGCTTTAACCCGGGATTACAGGGATACTTCCGAGCTTGTCGGCTTTTGTGATATAAATCAAGTCCGTATGAATTACGCGAATCAACTGTTGAAGGAAAAATACAATTATCCCGAGGTACCTACTTATCCTGCAGATCAGTTTGATCAGATGATTGAGAACGAGAAGCCTGACTATGTCATCGTAACGAGCGTTGACCGTACCCATCACAAGTACATCATTCGCGCGATGGAACTGGGTTGTGACGTTGTCACCGAGAAACCAATGACGATCGATGAGGAGAAATGTCAGGATATTCTGGATGCTGTCAAGCGAACTGGCCAGAATGTAAGGGTCACCTTTAACTACCGTTATGCACCGCACCATACTAAGATTCGGGAACTTATTCAAAATGATACCATTGGAAAAGTCACTTCCGTTCACTTCGAGTGGCTGCTGAATACCCGCCACGGGGCAGACTATTTCCGCCGTTGGCATCGGGACAAGCGTAATAGCGGCGGACTGCTCGTGCATAAATCTACCCATCACTTCGACTTGGTGAATTTCTGGATCGGCTCACAGCCGGACACCGTGTTTGCATTTGGTGATCTCATGTATTACGGCAGAGAAAACGCAGAAGAACGCGGTGTAACGCAGTTCTACAATCGGGCAACTGGCAATCCGATCGCAAAAGAAGATCCTTTTGCACTTCATCTGGATTCGGATGCTCATATGAAGTCCATGTATCTGGATGCTGAATCAGAAGATGGTTATCAGCGGGATCAAAGCGTATTTGGGGATGGCATCAACATTGAGGATACGATGGGTGTTCTGGTGAAGTATCGGAACAAAGCCATTCTGACCTACTCCCTCGTTGCCTACCAGCCATGGGAAGGTTACCGCATTGCCATTAATGGCACCAAAGGCCGGATTGAAATGAACATTGTGGAGCAATCCTATGTCAATTCATTGGGTGACAAAAGTAAAGAAGGTGCTTTGATCGGTAAAACGTTACGGGTTCTTCCAATGTTTGATGCGCCATATAAGGTTGAAGTGGAAGAGAAAGCAGGTGGACATGGCGGAGGTGACCCGGTTCTGCTGAACGATCTGTTTGGAGAGCCTGTAGAAGATCCGTTCCATCGTGCAGCTAACCACGTGGACGGTGCCAGATCCATTCTGACGGGTATTGCGGCCAATCGCGCTATCGCCACGGGCTTGCCTGTCAACGTCAATAATCTGGTTCGTTTCTAAGTCTCCCAGGCCTGCACTACATTATTAATTTCATTTAAAGGCTGCGCATGTTACGCAGTCTTTTTTATATTTTTATAATTAATTTGCACGAAAGTCGACTCGTTAGAAGGAGGAAATCTATGTTCTTCTCTTTAAAAAACCGCCTGATTGCCTTTATCGTTGTCCTGTTTGTCCTCGCTTTTGGCACACTCTCCTACCTGCTCTTCAAGGAATCACGCACGGTCATCCGCTCTTACATCGAATCCTCTGCTCTTGAGAAAATGGAGGAATACGGTTCATACGTAGACATGGTGCAGATGCAGATCTATGATGTCGCCTCTCTTGTTTTCAATAGTGATATGGGCAAAAACTGGGATAATGCGATCGGTGATCCGAACCTTCCCGAAGGAGAAAAGATGCTGGCCAACCTTGCGATGAGCCGTTTTCTCACTCAGGCAACCAACAGTTACACCAGCATCTCGGATGTATCCATCTATCGACGGAATGGACTGCGAATTGGCATCGAGAATCAGGTAGTCTATGACCCTGCCTTTGTACAAGAATCCTGGTATACGAATTTCTACACGTTGGGAGAACGCTGGTTACCTGCACACACTGATCAACAGGAACGTGTCAGAGATCATGGTAATCCGGTGGTCAGTCTGCTGATGCCCATTGGCACCTTTCATCATGCTACAGCGCAGAATGTCATGAAGGTGAATGTCAGTGAATCTTATTTTCTGGAACCGCTCCGGCGCATACATCTTGCGGAGAATAGCACTATTTTTCTACTGGGCGAGCAAGGAAATCCCATTCTTTCACAGCAGGTAGACGCGTTAGGTGCTATAGCTACCGCAGAGATCGATCGTATTCGAAACAGCCCGCTCAAATCCGGTGTAACATACCTCACGAACCAGGAAGGACAGAGAGACATCCTTGTATTCAAGAAACTGGGACGTACCGGCTGGATGTTGGCGGGTCTGGCCCCCGAAAAGGAAATGTACCTCTCTCTCCATAAGCTCCAAAGCACGATTGTGGTCGTGACGATTGCCCTGATACTGGTCTCCCTCTTGGCTGCTGCATGGCTATCTCATGGCGTAACCAAACCTTTGACCAGACTGGTACTGGCGATGAGACAGGTTCAACGAGGTGCTTTTGACCAAGCGGATTCACTTCTCCCTCCAGATAAAAATGTAAAAAGTGAGATCAGTTATGTGATCTTCACTTTCCGTTATATGATCAGCCAGCTGCGCCAGCATATCCAGAATGAATTTGAACTGAAACTTCTTCGCCAGCAAGCAGAGTACAAAGCACTTCTCATACAGATTAATCCACATTTTATGTTTAATACCCTGGAGTTGGTGAGCAGCCTTGCCATTCAGCGTAGAACGGATGATACGGTTCAGGTCATTGAGGATTTGGGTAAAATGATGCGCTTTTCTATCAACACCAATGACGACCGTGTTCGCCTAACCGAAGAGCTAGATTATGTACAGCGTTATATCTCCATTTTGCAGACCCGTTTCGGACATAAGCTCAACATTTCGATAACGACGGAAGGCACACTGAACACCTTGGTCATCATCAAGTTTATTCTTCAACCACTTATTGAAAATGCAGTGAAATACAGCTTCCAGCATCAGACAACAGCTCAGGTACGGATACGGATCAACCGGATGTATGATCGTCTGCATATCAGTGTTTCAGACAACGGACCGGGTATTCCAGCAGAAATCATCCAAAAGTTGCAACATCCGGTTGCTCCCTCCTCATTGGAATCCATATTGCATAATGAAGGCTGGCATATTGGACTGGGCAATGTCATTGCTCGTTGCCGTCTGCATTATGGTGGCTTGTTCACGGTCCATATGGAGAATGATGAGCGCGGAGGCGCATGTATTGAACTGATTCTACCCGTACAGGAGGAATATGATGTACAACGTATTAATCGCAGATGACGAGATCGAAGTTCGCGAAGGCTTGAAATTGAAAATCGATTGGCATGGCATGGGTTTTGTCATAACAGGAGAAGCCTCTAATGGGATCGAAGCGGATGAACTTATGAAATCTGAACATTTTGACTTGCTGATTACCGATATGAACATGCCTGTCATGGATGGCGTGCGATTACTTGATGCCTGCCGCAGTTATAACCCTTCCATTCAGATTATCATTATCACGGGTTATGAGGATTTTCAATATGCCAGAGCGGGTGTTCGCAGCCAGGTGATGGATTATTTACTGAAACCTGTAACCCGGGATGAACTGAAAGCCACCTTAGGCAAAATCAAAGCGGATCTGGATGAACAACGTAAAGTTCGAGGTGATTCCGAATTTCTGCAATGGCGACTCTCTCAGTATTACCGCGAAATGAAGGAACGTTTCCTTCTTGATCTCGTCAAAGGCAATCGCCTACCGCCTTCCTCCATGCCAGAACGGCTCAGATTATTCCATCTCGAATCATGGCAGGATCAGAAGGTCTGTTTTATCACCGCCAGTATAAGTCACTCGAACAAGCAGGATATTCGAAAAGATCGATTACACGAGCAGATGCATCTTCCTTTCGAAATGGTATGTTACGAAATCGCCCAGTCTAATTCAGAACATGTCCAGGTTTTTCATGATTCGGCACACGGAGGGATCATGCATTTCATGGTACAAGACGGTATGCAGCACGAATTTATCCCACAGCTCACGGGACACATGACATCCGTTTTTTGCTTGGAACTCAAGATTGGGGTGGGACTTTCTGTATCTGGGCTTGAGCACTGGAAAGAAGGTTATATCCATTCCCTTCTGGCATGGAATTCAGCTGAACGGGCTGGCAGCGGTCCAAATCCTCAAGCAGGAACAGACCATAGTCCATTACTACCTGAAGAAACGACACGCAAGCTGCATCGTTGCCTCATTCGAGGGGAATTGGACTCTTTCCGCAGCATCATCCGCAAGGAACTTCACGAGGCATTCCAGCTTTCTCCCTCCCGAATGACACGAAGTATTTTTCAAATTTCATTGTTGATGGATTTTCCTATGGCCCCGGAATGGATACTGTGGCTAAAGACGCCAGATCAAGCAGAACGCTTATTAATGCAATGGGCTCAAGACTTCCTGGGTCAACAACTCCCCTCGGAAGATGGGGATGGGACGGTTATAGAGTTAGCCAAGCGATATATTGAGGAGAACTACATGCAGGAGCTAACGTTGACGTTACTCGCTGGACGATTTAACTATTATCCTACCTATTTCTCCGAATTGTTTAAGGAAGGCGCAGGTACCTCTTTTATTCAATATGTGACGGACGTTCGGATGAAACACGCCTTGCAACTGCTGAAGGAAACCCAATTAACCGTGTGGGATATTACAGAACTGACCGGTTTCAGTTCACCAAGTTATTTCAGCTCGAAATTCAAAAGAATGTTCAACATGAGTCCTTCAGACTATCGTTTGCAGCATTCCGAAAAAATCGATAGTCATGATCCGAAGAAATGAGATTCAAGCGGCTCCCCTTCCCCGGTATGATGTGGTTACCAAGAGAACGCTATATGTTGTAAGCGGATTCATATCTGGTAACCATTATTCTTAACCATTCAGAAGGGAGGCACATGATGAGAAAACAGACCAAACCCTTATACGGTCAGCAGAATACTACAGCCTACTTGTTTCTTCTGCCCTGGCTGATCGGACTCTTCTGTCTGACACTTGGACCGATGGTTGCGTCCCTGTACTTATCCATGACCAAATTCAATCTGCTGTCATCACCGACTTGGACTGGACTTAGCAATTATGTTCACATCTTTACCGAGGACGATACTTTTCGCAGGTCACTCGGGCTGACGTTTTATTATGTTTTTCTATCTGTCCCACTAAGGCTTGCTTTTGCTTTACTGGTGGCGATGGCACTGAACAAAGGTATTCGAGCCCTTGGCATCTACCGGACCGTATATTACATCCCTTCTCTATTGGGCGGCAGTGTCGCGATTGCAATCGTCTGGCGTCAACTTTTTGAGGGGAACGGTCTGGTCAACCAGTTTTTAAGCTGGTTTGGTATCTCAGGTCCATCCTGGATTGCGCATCCGGATTATGTAGTCTATACCATCATCACACTATCCGTGTGGCAATTCGGGTCTGCCATGGTCATCTTTCTTGCGGGCCTGAAGCAGATCCCCGCAGACTTATATGAAGCGTCCGATGTCGATGGAGCGGGAAAGATACGTCAATTTTTCGGAATTACCCTGCCCATGCTCTCCCCCGTTATTTTTTTTAACCTGATCATGAGCATGATTAATTCATTCCAGGCGTTTACACCAGCTTACGTGATCGGAGATGGCCGCGGGGGTCCACTCGACGCAACAATGTTCTATACCTTGTATCTGTATCTGAAAGGTTTCTCGTTCTTTGATATGGGTTATGCTTCGGCTCTGGCTTGGATCATGTTAATCATTATCGGGGTATTCACCGCAATCGTCTTTGTTACATCCCGATTTTGGGTGTTCTACGGGGATAATCAGGAAGGAAGGTAATGCATATGCCAATCAAACGACAACTGGTTCAGGCAGGGAGGCATGCCGCCATTATACTCTTCGGTCTGCTGATGTTATATCCAGTACTATGGTTGATTCTCAGTTCGTTTAAACCGAACCATCTCATTTTCACCAGTAGCAATCTTTTCCCTACCAGTTTCACGCTGGAGCACTATATTAATGGCTGGAAAGGTCTGCAAGGTATCTCCTTCGGCCGTTTCTTCGGCAACTCCGTGCTGATCTCGGTCATGAGTGTGTTAGGTAATGTGATCTCCTGTTCCCTTGCAGCATTTGCTTTCTCCAGACTAAAGTTCAGATTCAAAGGCCTGTGGTTCAGCATGATGTTGGTCACGATTATGTTGCCTTACCATGTTACTCTGGTACCTCAGTACATTCTCTATAATGAGCTTCAATGGATTAATACGTATTTCCCGCTGATTCTGCCTAAGTGGCTTGCGCAGGATTCTTTCTTCATCTTGCTTATGGTTCAATTCATACGCGGTATACCGCGGGAGCTGGACGAGAGTGCAAATATTGACGGTTGCGGGCAATCACAGATCTTTTTCCGAATCGTAGTGCCTCTGCTCGTTCCGGCCCTGATTACAACAGCGATCTTCACCTTCCTGTGGAGCTGGGATGATTTTTTCAGCCAGATGATCTATCTGAGCAAAATTGATCTGTTCACCGTGCAGCTGGGCATCCGATCTCTCTTCGATCCGTCAGGACAATCCGATTGGGGTGCATTACTCGCCATGTCCACCCTGTCACTGCTTCCCGTGACCCTCATCTTTTTATTGTTTCAGCGATATTTCCTTGAGGGCATTGCAACAACAGGTCTGAAGTAACAACATGCTTCTCATATCAATAGACAGGGGGATTATCCATGATCAAACGTTTCATGATTGGTATGATCACTTCACTTTTGTTTTTCGTAACAGCTTGCTCTGGAACCGACCATACAGGGGCTAATGATAATGCAGGCAATGGTAATGATAATGGAACAACCGAGGGCGGACAGGTCGAACTTCGCATCATGTGGTGGGGTGACCAGAAACGGGCAGATATTACGAATGAAGCGCTGAAGATCTTTCAGGCAAAACATCCGGATATTAAAATTTCAGGTGAATTTGCACCTTCCTCCGGGTATTTCGACAAGCTGAATACCCAGTTGGCATCAGGCACAGCACCGGATCTCTTTTTCCTTGGTGGAAATGTCGTGGATTATGCCAAAAAAGATGTCCTGCTTAACCTGGACCCATATGTTGGCAACGAACTGAATCTGGACGGTATGGATGAAACCATGATCGAATACGGACGTCTCGACGGGAAGTTACAACATATTTCTGCTGGTGCAAACGCACGGGGAATTGTTATTAACAAGGCACTCTTTGAAAAAGCCGGCGTGCCTTTGCCAGCTTCGGATTGGGACTGGGCAGAGTATGCCTCCATCAGCAAGGAGTTGTCCGACAAGCTCGGAGACGGCTTCTATGGAACGTACAATTTTACCGTCGACGGGATGGATATTTATCTAAAACAAAGGGGTAAACAACTGTATGACATGAAAAACGGTACACTTGGATTCGCCAAGGAAGATATTCTGGAATGGTTCCAATATTGGGAAAAGACTTCGGCATCCGGCGGTGTAGTCACACCGGAATTGCAGGTATCCAACCCGCATGATGACACCAGTAAGTCCCTGTTGATCACAGGCAAAGCAGCCATGACTCTACTGCCATCCAACCAACTCGCTGCATTCCAGAGCTTGACGGAAGATCCTTTGGTGCTGCTCCCTGTACCACGAGGCCCTAAAGGAACGGGTGTTGTATTTGAATCCAGTCAGGGATTATCAGGTTACGCAAATACCAAACATCCGAAGGAAGTGGCCATATTAATGGACTTCTGGATTCATGATCCTGAAGCAGCCAAAATCCTCGGTAATGACCGTGGTGTGCCCGTTACGGAAGCCAACCGAAATCTTCTTCAGGAAGGTGCAGGCCCTGTGGAGGAGATTGTCTATAACTATACAAACCTTGTCTCTGAAGCAACGAAGACAGAACCTTTTGACGTGAGTTACAACCCACCTGGATTTGCAGAGTTCTCCAAGTTAGCTCAGACGACGAATCAAGAGATCGGATTTGGACGAAAAAGTGTGGAGCAAGCTGTCTCCGACTTCTATAACGGAACCGTTCGTATCTTTGAATCGAATCAATAAGCAGACGCTGTGAGGAGGACCATATGACAGAAGAGATAGTGAATCGGCTACGCAACATTTCGATTATGGATCAAGTTCAGCCAGTAAAACCGGAAGATCAGCATTTGTTACAGGAATGGCATGCGTCGGGTATCCGGTTTGCGGCATCGGGCGGACAACTGGAAGCTACGTATTATGCAGCAGTAGAGAAATTGCTTGCTTGCATCCTGCCCATGGGAGACAGTAATCCTATTTTACAAGAAGGTGGCATCTATCTGGGATGTTGGTTAGAGAGTACAGGTACCATCAATGCGGAGCTGCTGTCTCGCCTGCTGCCTTCCGTGTCCGAAACAACTTACCTTGCATTTGCAGAGCAGCAAAGAGAAGATGGATTGTTCCCGTATAAACTCACGGCAAACGGGCCCTCTTTCCGGCAAATCCAGTTGGTCACTCCACTGGCACGGAGTGTATGGAACCACTATCAGCTTCATGGCAATCACGGGAAGCAGTCGCCTTTCCTGAACACGATGTATAAGGCTATGGTTCGTTACGATGAGTGGATTGCACGCAACCGTAATACCCGAGGAACTGGCTGTGTAGAGGCCTTCAGTACGTTTGACACCGGACATGACTTATCCCCCCGTTTCTGGCATGTTCCGGATACACCTTACATGAATGATGCCTCTGCCTATCACCCGGATTCTCCGATTCTGCCTTTTCTGGCACCAGATCTGACTGCCAATATCTATTGTCAGCGCATGTATCTGTCCCGTATGGCGGAGGAGCTTGGAGAATCGGGAACGGATTGGAAAGCAAAAGCCCAGTCCAGCCTGGAAAGTCTCTTCCGTTATTGTTACGACGAACAGGATATGTTCTTCTATGATCGGGACCGCAATGACGACATGGTCCGAGTCCAATCCGATGTGCTGCTTCGCGTGATGGCCTGCGAGGTGGGCGACCGTGAATTGTTCGATAACCTACTGCGTCGGTACCTGTTGAATACAAGCAAGTTTTTCGCTAAATACCCGTTTACATCGATTTCAATGGATGATCCCAGATTTGATCCCTTTTCCTCCTATAACAGCTGGGGAGGGGCATCCAATTTCCTGAGTCTGATCCGGGCACCACACGCATTTGAGTATCATCACCGATATGTGGAGCTAACCTGGGTAATGCAGCCAATCTTGTCCGCGCTATCCAAAGATAAGCGATTTGGTCAGGTACTAAGCCCATGGACCGGAGAACAAGGTTTTACCGAGACTTACTCACCCTCCATCCTCTGTCTCCTTGATTATGTGGAGCGACTATGCGGAATTATGCCTGTTGGATCGAATCAGCTCTGGTTTACCGGACTGCTCCCCATCGACATGGATCATGGTGAGATCATATCTGGCAACACGGCTTATAGCCGAAAAGTCAACGGAGTAGGTTATGAATTGGTCAACACGCCAGATCGCATGACGGTATATCTGGAAGGCAAGGTTCATCTGGACGGCCCCTCAGGGATTCGGCTTGTAACGGATCATAGTGGGCATCTGGAGGCAGTCATCGGAATGACCGTTCGTACCGTCGAGGGGGAGCTTTACTATCAAGGGGAGTGTATCCCGATTCGGATCAAAGGAAATGAAATGCAGCGTTACGCTGATGGAAATTTGAAAACTGAACGCGATATTGGCATCATCCATCCTACGTATCGTTAATTGTTTGTATGTAAAAACGCAAGTTGCGGAGGGTTACTGCCCCTGCACTTGCGCTTTTCCCTTTTGCGCGTTTACATCTCTTTATTTCTTATTCATAAGGACACAAGATAGAAATTGACTACCACTTCGGAAATCATTCTCTCTCTGGTTACAGTAGAGATGAGTTTCGCCTTACACCTTCCGGTTCCACGCCGGGTGACGATAAAATTCAATCGTATCAATATAATTTACCGTGAACTGCTGTTCCACATCCGACAGGTTCAACAGCTTGCGGTCGATTTGCTTCATCCCCATGACCACATCGTGCCTGAGCAGGTCCATCGCAATTTTGCCTACAAACCCACCTTCCATCTCTTTATGTTTGGTACGAAACTCTTCATTGTAGATCAGTTCAGGTGTGAATGCCGCTTCAACGAATGCATTAACAAGCGTAAGCTCATTACCATCCATCTGTACTGCCAGATAATAATTGCCACGCTCATCCTGAATGAGATCTTTATACATCTCTACGATCATGTGAATCACTCCTCTATTATAAAATGAAACCCCGTTAGCCGTAACGAACATGGGCTATCAAACGTACACCTTCCTACCCCGTTCCTTCATATACTAGGTACAAATGGCGAACGGAGGAATACTTATGAGCTGGCAGCATCTCCATACTGGAAAAACACTTCAGCAGCGTCTGGCAGAACTCCAGGGGCACCTTGCAGAACTGAATACTCCACTCTCCGGCTTGGAACCGGGACGTATTCGTCGTGTCTATCCAAGGCAGTTTATCAAAGTAAACCGGCAGTTATTCATTCCACTCAGTCTGAATTCCATTCGGGTATTCGATATTCCTCGAACACGGCGAGGCGTCAGAGTGGGAATCCGCACGACTTTCCCTTCCAGGAATGCATTTAACAATATCAGACTTGTGGGCGTGGGACTGAATTATCTTGAACTCCAGGGAAAAGGCAGAGTCCCTTCCCGTATTTTATTTCCTCTCTCCAGCGTTGAGTCGATCTATCGACCAACCGTCGGAAGAAAAAAACTGAAACGACCTTGTAGGCGGAAGTAAAGCTGGTTCTTTTTGCAAGCCATACAAAGGTTCCCAAATGTCTGCATACGGGTGCTCCCTTCCAATATATAATTATAACCCATGCAACCACTCATCTGCTGAAGAATCATTTTATGTCAAAAAGCGGTGAGAACAGAACTGCTTCTGTATCTCACCGCTCAGCCAGTTACGGATCAAGCTGAACCTTCACATGTGTACATCAGATGCCTGTCCACACATCCTTGGCATAACGACCTTCCTGCTGAAGCTGATTAAGCCAGTCTTCTGCTTCTTTCGCGGACTTGCCATGAATATCAGCGTACGCATGCTGGAGTGTAGCTTCCACATCAGGTGCCATCTTGCTGCCATCACCGCAGATATACAGATGCGCACCCTCTTCAAGCAAAGGAATCAGATGATGGGCATCGTCTCTCATCAGATGCTGTACATAACATTTCTCCTCCCCGTCTACACGGGAGAAGGCCGTATGAAGTTTCACAAGCCCTTCTTGCTGGGCTGCTTCCAGTTCATTTTTGTACAGATAATCATGCTCAGGGTTCCGGCATCCAAAGTACAGATGGGCTTCGCCAACCTCTTGGCCTTGTTCCTTCAATACATGCCTTGCCTGCAAGAAACCTCGGAATGGAGCAACACCTGTACCCGGACCTACCATGATGACGGGAACCTGTGCATCCTCCGGCAGTTGAAACCCGGATTCCGGTGTCCGCGTAAACATCACGATCTCATCACCCGACTTCAGGTTAGCCAGATAGTTGGACGCAATACCTCTGTATTCTCCCTGCCCACTCCATGCCGGGGCACGCACAACACTGACCGTAATACTCGCTTGATCGGGCTGAACACGCGGTGAACTGGAGATCGAATAATATCTGGCTTTTAATGAAGGCAGTAATTCAAGGAAACGCTCAAACGGCAGTTCACATGCCTCATATTTCACCAGATAATCCAGCATGGAGATCCGTTTGTTCCGCACTTCATCCATATACACAGATTCATCAAGCAGCGCTTCAAGCTCCTTCTTATGCGGTGGACATACGGTGTATGCTGCCATTTCTCTCAGTTGCGCACGAGTTGCCGCCTCCTGAAGCTCAACGCTATGACTAAGCAGATCATACAGGTTAACCGGTTGATGCAGCGGCAGATGCGCGGCACTTCGACCAGATGCATCCAGAACGAGATGCTCCGTTCCGGTGAATCCATAACGACGCAATACACGTTCCACCAGCTCCGGTGGATTCTGCGGCAGAATACCCAGATGATCCCCTTCCTTGTAGGTTATGCCTTCAGGCAATTTGATCTCCAGGTGACGTGTACTGCGTTCACTGCCTGCGTCGTGAAGCTCTCTGTTCTCCAGTACTTCCGCTACATGGGCATCATACGTATCCGCAAGCGGTGTTACGGCGAGCCCACTGACAAACTGTACAGATAGTGAACTGCGTTCGCTATTGGAGGTTGTATTTAGCTTCAGTCCCATCGTTCGTGCGAGATCCGGCCATAGTTGCTCCGTCCAATCCCCCACCTGTTTCTCAAAATCACCGCTGGCATCTGACTCACCCAGCGGTGATAACCGCTCTGCTCCTCTGGAAGATAACTGTTCATCTATTAAACGCGGAATACGCTGATAGGTGCTGGCCCAGTTGTGGTCACCGCATCCAAGAACGGCGAAACGCACCCCTTTGAATTCATTGGCATCCGCATGTTCAATCCACTCGACAAACATCTTGGCATTACTTGGCGGCTGACCGTTATAGGATGCACTGACAATAATGACGGCACCCTCCTTTGGCAGTTTGCCAACACGATCATCCAGCGTAGCGACCTCACTCCGGAAACCCTGATATCTGGCGGTATCCGCAATTTCACGTGCAATGCCTTCAGCGGTACCCAGATTGGAACCGTACAGAACAAGCATCGGTGTGTGGTGGGCATTCGCTGCATCCGGCTCCGTTCTTTTGGCAACCGGCTTTGGTTCTTCGACCGCTACACCCGGAACGGCCATGACTGGCTGCCCCCCACGCGCACGTACCCGAATTGTGAAGTTATCCGGTTTAAGTGTCAGCGTTTCTTTCACCTTTAACTGATAATCAGAATGATCTATGAAGTCAAAATGCTTCAACACCATGCCCAGTACCAGCGTTGCTTCCTGAAGTGCAAACTGCTGACCAATACAGGCCCTTTGACCATTACCAAAAGGTTTATAGGCATCATGCGGCACTTTGCTCGGATCTTCGAACCGTTCCGGGCGGAATTCCTCTACGTCGTCTCCCCATGCTTCGCGGTCACGATGCAGCTTGGGAATAAGTACACTGACGCTGTCTCCTTTTTGCAAAGGATATTGACCCGCAAGTACCGTGTCCTCTTTTGCATACAGAGAAAATGCCGGGGCCGTAGGCCATAACCGCAATGCTTCATTCAAAACCATGCGAACGTACTTCAGATTGCGAACCTGGTTGTACGTGGGAACCGGATTTTTCAGAATCTGATCCACCTCAGCTTGGGCTTTAGCCAGCGTATCCGGATTCTTCATCAGATAATAAACGGCGAAGGATAACAGCCCACTTGTGGTCTCATGTCCAGCAATCAGGAATGTAATAATCTGATAACGGATGTTCTCATCATCCAGTGTTTCTCCTGTATCCGGGTCCTTGCCGCTGAGCATGTGGGACAACAGATCATCTGCCCCTTCCTGCGGTTTCTCTTTACGCTCAGCAATAATGTGATCCACCAAGGAGAACATGGAACGGATATCCTGTTCAAACTGTTTCTTTTTGGTGATCATTAGCTTGTCTTGCAGACGTAGTCGCTGCAATGAACTCATGGATTCATCCAACGCCCGAACCATACTTGTAATGAATGGATGTGGTTCTTCCCGATAGAAGCTGTTAAACCGATAGTTGAACCCACACAGGCCAATCGTGTCGAGCGTAAGACGTGTCATATCATCTGGAACGTTAACCGTCTCATCCGGGTTCAATCGTGACCATTTCTGAACCAGCTGCACAGCCAGATCAATCATTTTGTTGTGATATCCCTGCATCGCACGTTGACTGAAACTTGGCAGCAGTACGTTATGGGCTTTTTTCCAATTCGGCTCCTCGGTCCAACTCGTAAATAGTCCATCTCCTGCAAATGCACGAACCTTCGCAAGGGGGGCCCACACACGTTTGTCGAATTTGGATTCATCTGTTACCTCGGCGACCAGTTCGTGACCTGAAATATACAATTCACTTCGCCCGGGGTACTCCATACGAAAGATCGGTCCATATTCTTCGGCAAGTTTCACCAAGGATTGCACCGGCTCTTCAAAATTCAATTGCGGCAAATTGCCCAATGGGCCAAATGTTTTTGGTTGAGGCACTGAAATTGGTGGCATGACACTCACTCCTTCTTTCCAAGTTAAGAGTTCTACAACTAAAAAATTATGACTTGGTTTACAGACGCGATTACACTTACTCTTCAGATCAACAGATTCAAGTTATTTTTTGCACATTTTCATATTTCATCCAGATAACGACAAAACCATCAAAGAACTAACTGACCGAAATGGTATATTGGTCATTTTTGATTAAAAAAAATGGAGGACTTCGTTATCTTCTTTTACCCTAACATTTCCAGTTCCAATCTTCAACAGTCCCAAAGTCATAGGACCTCAGGACAGTGATTAAGGGTTACTTATGATTTCTTTAACAGAATCTGAATTGCCAACTCCATCTCTAATGGAGCAACTGTCGTTTCAAAACGGCCATGGATATCCCCATTACGGTCAATCAGGAATTTGGTGAAATTCCATTTGATGCCGTCACCTTGATACAATTCTGGATGCTTCTCTTTCACAAAGGTGTCCATCCACTCTCCTTCCTTCGTGTCCAGATCATAACCTTGAAATGGCGCTTCTGTAGTCAGATAACGAAACACAGGATGCATCGATTGCCCAACGACCTCAACCTTCTCCAAAATCGGAAAGGATATCTGAAACTGACTTCTGCAATACTCAGCTACCTCAGCGCTACTACCAGGTTCTTTGTCGTTAAACTGGTTGCACGGGAACGCCAGAATCTCCAGCCCCTGATCACCATATTTCTCATACATCTGCTGAAGTTCACTGAATTGCCGGGAGTAGCTGCACCGACTTGCTGTATTCACAATAAGCAGAACCTTCCCTTTAAAAGCAGAAAAATCACCCTTAATTCCATCCATAAACGGAACTTGGTAAGAAAATATACTCATCTGTATTCATCCTCCTCTTTCTCTTTTGTATCTCATATGAATTCTCTCTTGAGATGGATTATACACCTCCATTATTAATAGGTAAAATATATAATTGATATAATTATGATAGTTTTTAACTATAGCAGGCCATATAAAAAACTGCCCTCAGCAGTCAAATACTGCATCTCGGACAGTTATCAAAATCATGATGTGCCATAACACTCGACACCGTTAACCCATAATTAAACCATAAACAATGCCTGGTCCGTGTACGCCAATGGTTAAATCATTTTCAATATCGGAAGATCGGCTTGGCCCGGAAATAAAGTGAATGCCTGCCGGAAGATTCTCTCTTCCCGCTTCGTCAAATCGATCCAGCGTCTCACCCAGTCTGGTGTACAGTCGGTCCACTGGAATAATGATGATGAGTACCGTAGGCAAGAGACTGACTGAACGACCTTTTTCCGGTGAAGAAAGTACAGTGACCGAGCCTGTGTATGCTGTTGCATAATCCGCCATGACCACACCGATATCTGCCTCAGCTGCACGAGCCTTCCAGTTCTCATCCGCCTGACTATTCCAGACTGAGATCTGTACGTCCGGAAGCTGCTCTTCCAATCCGAGTTCTTTTAGCGCCTGTTCATTCTGCCGAATGATATATTTGGCACTCAGTTCATGAGATTTGTTGGCTATAAATTGAGACACTTCTTCCATGTTCTGAACCCGGGCAATGTGTGCGCCTACACTCACAAAGTTATCCGTAAATGCTTGAATACGCTTCTCTTCATCCCATTCCAGTTCAGTCCAAAAGTCGGGGGCTCCCCGAAAGGGTTGGGTCGGCGCATGGCGTTGCCTTGGTCTCTTCAATTTCGAAGCAATGTCATTCATGAACTGCTCCTGTTTCTCCAGGGACTTCTTCTCCAATTGTGCGAGCCATTGCTGATGTTCAGTGACCATGCTTAGTACCCTCCCCTTCCTCTCGTTCACGAATAATCTGCTCCATACGGTTGCGAACGGAAGAATCCAAGGCCGGTTGCTCCTGGTTCAGTTCCTGATCCAGCTTGTTCCATTGTTGCCGGAAGGATTTCTTGGCGAGGCTTGGCGCAATTCGATACTTGTTCCAGCCTTTGAGTGGACCCAGCTTGAGAGAAATGCCGTTGTTGCGTACAACTGCCTTCTGCCCGATCTGTCCCAGACGTATGGCCGCACTGAAACGTTTGGAATTGGATACAACAGCCGCAAATCCCTTCATGCCCATGCTTTCCATTTTGTTTCCATGGCCGTCTTCCACTTTACGCCTACGTAAATAAACGAGCATATCATGCAGCGGAATTTTAACTGGACATGCTTCATAACAGGCTCCGCACAGACTCGAAGCACCCGCAATATCGTTCCATTCATCAATGTTGCCATTGAGTGCAGGTGTCAGTACCGCGCCAATCGGACCACTATAGGTTCCGCCATAGGCATGACCTCCAATATGACGATATACTGGACAAGCATTCAGACAGGCACCGCAGCGAATACAATTCAGTAACTCCTGGAATTCAGGATCACCGAGCTGTAGGGATCGACCGTTGTCCACGATAATAATGTGCATTTCATCCGGTCCATCAGCATCCGCTGTGCGGCGAGGACCTGTGATGCCTGACATGTACATCGTTAATTTCTGACCTGTTGCGGAGCGTGGCAACAAGGTTGCCATGACCTCCAGATCCGTCCACGACGGGATGATTCGCTCCATGCCCATCAGTGTAATCTGTGTTTTGGGAACAGTGGATACCATACGGGCATTGCCTTCATTTTCGAACAAAACCATGGAACCTGTCTCTGCAATCGCAAAATTGCAGCCGGTCATGCCGATATCTGATTCGAGGAATTTCTCGCGCAGCTTTTTGCGAACAAATCCGGCAAGTACCGTTGTATCCGGCTCCAGAATTTCACCCGCTTCCTTGGATAACAACTCTGCAATCTGGTAACGGTTCTTATGGATGGCTGGAATGACAATATGAGATGGGGCCTCGCCTGCCAACTGAATGATATATTCACCCAGGTCCGTCTCGATGGCTTCAATGCCCGCCGACTCCAGCACATGATTCAGATGCACTTCCTCCGACACCATAGATTTGGATTTCACCACCGTAGAAGCCTGCTTATGCGCCGCAATATCCAGCGCAATTGCCGCTGCTTCCACCGATGTATCTGCAAAATGAATATGAACCCCGTTCGCACGGGCGTTATTCACAAATTCATTCAGGTAATAATCCAGATACGCAATCGTATGCAGACGAATCTGACGGCCACGCTCCCGCCATTCATCCCAATTTCCATGTTCTTCTGAGGCAGACTTCTTCCCGTTACGCAATCGTTCTGTCGTGAATTTGACCGCTTTACGCAGAAAATCATCATTCAAGGCCAGTCCGGCACGTTCTTTGACTGTAGTATCCATAACTCCCGGTTGGCTCATCCTGTTCGCACCCCCTCATACAGTAGTTCCGCCAGATGCATCACACGCACCGGTTCATTCCGATAACGCAGATTACCTGCGATATTCATCAGACAGGCCATATCCAGCCCAACCAGTACTTCGGCTTGTGTCTCTTTGACATGATCGACTTTTTCCGTAACCATCGCTCCTGAAATATCGGACATTTTAATGGCAAACGTGCCCCCGAACCCGCAGCAATCCTCAGCAAACGGAAGTGGAACCAATTCCAGTCCCTTTACTTGGGATAGCAGCGCCATCGGTTCATCCTTCACACCCAGCAGACGGCTGCCATGACAGGATGGATGATAGGTTACTTTGTGCGGAAAATGTGCGCCCAGATCGGTTATCCCGAGTACTTGAACGAGGAATTGAGTAAACTCATAAGCTTTGGCTTCCAATCGTTTTGCCCTCTCCAACCATACTGGTTCATCCGCGAACAGTTCGGGATAATGATGAATCATATACGTACACGATCCCGAAGGACATACCACAAAATCACTGTCGTCAAACGCTTCAAGAATGGTCTTGGCCGCTACCCGAGTCTCATCCCAGTACCCGCTATTGTAGGAAGGCTGACCGCAGCAGGTCTGAACCGGCGGAAAATCCAGCCGAACACCATGAGCCGCGAGCAATCTGACCATAGCCTCCCCCACTCGGGGATAGATGGCATCGCTGAGGCAGGTAATGAATAAGGAGACCTTCATAATTACACGCTCCTATTAACTGATTAGTAGATGAATTGACTAAGAATATTTACACTGGACACTCCGATGACAGAATAACCTTCCGATCGCTGTTATCCCCAGATTTTTTAATTTACTTTTGTAAGGGTAAAATCCGGGGATAAAGGCGCAGTATATGCTTCCGATGCAGCTTTCTTTCAGAAAGCTTTTAGCTTCGCTTCTTCAAGTTATTTCTGTCCTCTCCGTTTCGTGTAAATGTTTAGTTCAATTAATATAAGTAAATTCTAAAATCTTAAACTGTAATGATCCCTATGTCGTATCCGCTCAACCGGTCTGTCTGTTCAGCCTCCAATGGCTGATCGGTAACGATCATATGGACTGCATTTAACCCGGATACCCGGGCGAAAGCACGGACACCAAATTTACTGGCATCTGCAAGTAAGATGACCTGATCGGAAATGCCAACCATCTTCTGCTTCAGCCTTGCCTGGAGTTCATTGGATTCACTGATTCCGCCACCTTCGAGATGTACACCTTTGCACGACATAAACATTTTATCCACGTGATACGTTTCCAGAGAACGCTCCGCCAGCGGCCCAACAAAAGATAACGAGCGCGATGCCAGCTGCCCCCCTGTTGAGATGACCTCAACCTTGTCACGGCTGCTGAGTTCAGTGGCGATTTGAATCGAATTGGTTAAGACCGTCAGCGGGAAATCCGGCATATTCGCTGCCATATAACCTGCCGTTGTGCTGGCATCCAACAGAATGCGATCACCCGGATTAATCATCGCCAGAGCCGCTTGTGCAATCCGCTTTTTCTCTTCCGCATGTGTTGTCTCCCTGATCCGGTAAGGGATCTCCGGTTGATCTTCCTTCACACTCACTGCACCACCGTGAGATCGGCGCAGTCGCCCTGCCTGTTCCAGCCGATCCAGGTCCCGCCGGATGGTTTCCTCCGTCACCCGGCAGCGCTCACTAAGCTCGGATACACGCATACTGCCCTTTACGTTCACCATCTCCACAATTCGGTCATACCGCTCGGCTGCCAGCATGTTACACCTCACTCCCCGCTTGTGAATTGGATGAAGCCGTCACACGCAGAAATCTGCCGTAAGCATCTTCCCAGATTGACTTGTCCTGCGGCTCATACGTAGTTACCGGAAATGAATCTCGAATGGCCTTACGAGCCTCCCAGATATCTTTAAAAGCTCCGCTCGCCATCCATTGCACAGCCATATTCCCGATGGCACTTCCCTCTGCCGGACCTGCCCATACCGGCTTGCCAATGGAATTTGCAGTCCACTGACATAACAGGCGGTTCTGGATGCCTCCACCGACCATATGCAATCCGTTGAACATCTGACCCGACAATTGCTCCGTCCATTCCAGAACTCTCCTATACTTCAATGCCAGACTCTCCAGAATTGCCCGGGCAATAGCCCCCTGATCCTCTGGTACCACTTGCCCTGTATCACGGCAATACTGACGTATACGCTTCGTCATATCTCCTGCGGGCATGAACAGTTCATCATCCGGGTCAAACAAACTAGCAAATGGAGGTGCCTGTTCGGCCTTTGCCAATAACACATCATAGCTAATTCCCTGCCCCTGGCGGTCCCACTCCCGCATGCTTTCCTGCAAAATCCATAAGCCCATAATGTTCTTCAGCAGACGGAATGTTCCGCCCGCCCCGCCTTCATTCGTGAAGTTCAAGGCCAGACTCTGGCTACTTATCGCAGGATGATCTATCTCCGTACCCATCAGGGACCAGGTTCCACAGCTCAGATAAGCAAATGAACGTTCCGTTGCAGGAACAGCCACAACGGCTGAACCCGTATCATGCTCCGCAACAGCGATCACGGGAATCGGGGACAATCCCAGATCGTTACAGATACTGCTTCGCAATTGTCCAACACGGGTACCTGGCAGCACGGCTTCACCAAACAGTTTCTCCGAAATGCGAATATGCGCCAGCAACTCACTATCCCACTGCCCCGCTGATGGATTGTATAATTGGGTTGTGGTTGCATTGGTAAACTCATTCACCGCTTCCCCGGTCAGGAAATAACGTAGTAAATCCGGAATCATGAGAAAACGCTCTGCTTCATGAAGTAACGGGGAACCGCTGCGTTGAAGTGTCGCCAATTGATACAAGGTATTAAAGCTAAGAAACTGAATCCCTGTACGTTCGAAGATTCGCTGGGAGCTCAGCTCTTGGCGCACCTGATCCATCATGCCGTTAAACTGTGTATCACGGTAATGATATGGGTTACCCAGCAACTCACCATTACTGCCAAGCAGACCAAAATCAACGCCCCACGAATCGATCCCCAGGCTCTCTGGTTTTTCTCCCTGCTGTTTCACAAGTGTAAGCCCTTGCAACAATTCATGATGCAATCGCAGAATATCCCAGTGCATCCGCTCGCCAACCTTCACTGGTTCATTCTTGAACCGATGAATTTCGCTCGTTTCGATCCCTCGATCATTCAGATGTCCCAGTAACGCTCTCCCGCTCCCAGCGCCCAAATCATAAGCCAGCACACTCACCGCGCTTCACCAACCTTTCGAACCCATCCTATTTTCCAAACGGTATCTCTTGATTCAGTCCGTAACCCTGTACTTTATTCTGTATTTATTGTTTGTTTGTTTTTGTTTAATACTGTTTTACTTTATTTTACGAGTATATCACCATTGTAAGCGTTTGAATACCCTTCGGTATTTCTTTCTTTTGGGTATACCAAAAACGACTCTCTCCCACTTGGGAGGAGCCGCATTTCTTTTTTTACGTATAAAATTGACCTTTGCTTACCCCGGACTGGGGCTGTACATCTCTCTCAAAATGCTTGAATCGTGTCCCCTGATACGTCAGCATCCCTCGATCATTTTCCACCATCATGCCATAATGGTTTCCGCCAACAATTAGTTCAGTGCGCTCCCCATTGTCGAATTCAAATGTAACATAATACCGGGTAGTCGCACGGCTATCCCCGCTGCCACCTGAAACTTCCGTTCGTTTGGTCACCACCGTTGAGTGCAGGGTTAACAAGGCTGCCGCGTTATTTGACATCCCTGAGCGTATGCCTGAAATAATAACAAAAACAATAACTCCCGCAATGATGAGAAATATGGCGCCAATGAAAATCGAAGCAAATGCATTCATTGCAGCAAACTCACTAAATCCCGAAAAAAAACCACCCTGATTGCCTTCAAAACCTGGTACTCCATTCATGTCGTCAAACACACCAAAGCCGTCTACGCTTAATCGGCCCATCGATGAGGACTCGCTTGTTAACGCCATTCATCATCGTTCCTTTCCCCTTGCAAAAATAAGATGCACCGCCCCCCACGCAAGGAAGGCGGTGCATGCAGACAACCCGTTCTGCCTTGTCCGTATACTATATGAACCAGATCAGGAATACAGACGTTCAAGTTCGTCGACCAGACTGCCGACATAAGCAACCGCAGAGCGAATCGGCTCAGGTCCGGACATATCCACACCCGCAAGCTTCATTAACTCCTGTGGCGTGAGACTTCCACCAGCTTTGAGTGCATCAAGCCAGCGATCTACCGCAGGCTGTCCTTCTTCACGAATCTGCTGTGCAGCCGCTGTGGAAGCCGTCAAGCCTGCCGCATAGGTATATGGATATAGTCCCATATAATAATGAGGTTGTCTCATCCACGTGAGCTTGGCCCCTTCATCAATTACCAGATCAGGTCCCCAGAATTCGGAAAGGATGTCTCCCTTGAGCTGACTCAACGTCTTTGCCGTAATGGGCTCATCATTGGTTGCGCGTGCGTACACCCTGCGCTGTAATTCACCTTCCAGCAGATGTGTAACGAAGTTATGGTAATATGTGTTCAACAATTGCAAAATGACCCAGCGACGCATTCTCGGATTATCGGAACGCTTCAATAGATGGTCTGCCAGCAGCATTTCATTCATGGTCGACGGTGCCTCAATAAAATAAAGAGATGGCCGTGTATTCGTGAGCCGTTGGTAACGTCCCGCAAGCATGAAGTGGCCTGCATGCCCCACTTCATGGGCAAGCGTAAATGCTCCGCGCATATTGTTTGCCCATGAAATTAAGATATAGGAGTGTGAACCATATATGGAGGAGCAAAATGCCCCTGTGGATTTGCCTGCATTATCTGCGTAATCCACCCAGCGATCACGGAATGCTCGCTCTACGATCTCGCCGTACTCCGGCCCAAGCACATCAAGTGCTTCTCGAATGAGTGTGCACGCCTCATCATATGTAATGGCAGGGCTAAATTCAGGATCAAGCGGCGCCTTCAGATCACAAAACATCAGTTTGTCCAGACCCAGCTCACGTTTCTTAAGAGCCGCCAGTCTGCGCATATGAGGTGCGAGTTCCTGCTGGATAATATCGAGCACATTATTGTACATCTCTTTGCTCACTTGCTGTGGGCTGAGAAGCATATCTGTAACATCGTCGTAACCACGTAGCCTGGATAAAACAACCTGTTTCTTCACTTCGGTTGCATAACCTTCTGCGAACGTATTTTTGTAATCATTTAATGTCGAGCTGAATGCAGCATAAGCAGAACGGCGTAGCTTTGTATCAGATGACATCTCATAATTATTTTCGTAGAATGACCAGGACAGTGGACGAGTATTATCCTCTCCATCAAGAGCATCGTCAAACGTCATGTCTGCCAGTTTACCGCGCAGATAGATACGGTATGGAGAATCCAGTACCTCTCCAAGTGAGGCAAGTACCTTCTCGGTCTCTGGCGTAAGCCGATGTGCTTTTTCTCGAATCAAACGCTCCAAACTGCGTGCATACGGCTCCAATCCCGGAAGTTCTTCAAGGTAACGTTCAACGGTTCCCTCCGGCAAATCAATGATCTCCGAATTGACAAAAGACAAGGACGACGACAGATTTGATAGGATATCTCCTGCTTTAGCTGAATTCTCAATATTCACCGGATTGGTGCTGTCCTCGGACTGCTTCAAGCGGGCATAAGAAGCCGTCTTGCCGATCCGCTCCTGCAAAGCTTCACGCGCATCCAGACAAGCCAGCAATTGTTCAGCGCCTTCGCCCAGACGTCCTTTGAACGTTTCGATCTGGGCAGCAGCCAGTGGAAGTGATCGAAGCTCCTGCTCCCATTCTGCATCGGTTACAAACAAGTCTCTCAAATCCCAAGTCGTTTCCTGATTTACCTCAGCGCGTGTACGTATTTTTTCCATCTTTAGTTGTCATCCTCCTTGCATTTTCCAATATCTCTCATCGTATCATATTCCGCTCATCTATACATGACATGACCTAAAATGAGACTTTTGGTATGGATTTATGGTAGAGCAGACAAATGGATTACTCCTTATTACTCCGCTGGCAGAATAGCCCTTCGATCGCTGTTATCCCCGGATTTTTTGATTCACTTTTTTAAAGGTGAAAATCCGTTGATAAAGGCGAACGCTTCGCTTCTTAAGTCTATTTCTGCCCGCTGCGTTTGGAGTAAACTATTGATCCACTGACCAAAATTTAAAAGTAACTAAAAAAACACGCCAGGTGATGGAAGTATCCATTTACCCGGCGGTTCATTATAGAACATACTTATTTAGCTTTCTTAGAAACTTGTTTAGCTTTCTTTCCAGATTACATTTTCACCGTAATTTTTACCCCAGTTATACATCGCGTGCAGGACGGGCATCAGGCTCTGACCGTGATCGGTCAACGTATATTCCACCCGAGGAGGTACCTCTGCATACACCTTGCGCTCAATCAGCTTGTCTTCCTCCAGCTCACGAAGCTGGTTGGTCAGCATCTTCTGGGTAATATGAGGGATTAGGCGTTTCAGCTCGCTGAAACGTTTGGTGCCTTCCAGACCCAAATGCCACAAAATAATCAGTTTCCATTTGCCACCGATCACCGCAAGGGTCAATTCCTTCTCACAGTTGATTTCTTTCAGATTAATCCGTTCCTTGACTTCGGCTGCCATGGCTCCGAGCCCCCTCATCTTCAATCTTATATCGCGTATGTTACACATATCACGGGGACACTTCACACGAGGTAAGCTTTCCGCTCTATGCATGATGTAATAAGTACATTCATTCGATACAGCTATCTAGTAATTCTACTACAGCCTGGTCGGGATGCAAAGTTTAACTGAAAATCACGGATAAAACCTACACAGATGAATGACTATGTATCGCAGAAAAGACCAGAACCCTTCATAATCAAAGGATTCCAGTCTTCAACTATTCACTATTCCAGGTTCGCGTGGCGGCCAAACATATCCGCTCCGGTCATACCCTTCATTTCCATCATCGTAAGGATGAGAGCATCCATGCCGATTAATAGTCCTTGTTCGAACAACGAGCCCATCGGCTGAATGGTTACTGCCGCTCCGGAAGTTGCTGTGTCCTCTTTGGCTGAAGCCGGAAGGCGCACTATCGTAGTCGCCAATTTCCCAATCGTGGACTCTGGCTTAATTGTAATGAGTCCTACAGGTGCACCTGCTTGACTGGCCTTCTGAGCCATGGCTGCCAGACTGCCTGTCTCTCCTGAGCCAGAGCACAGCAAGAGGAAATCCTTCGAGCTGATCCCAGGTGTTACGGTCTCGCCCACCACATATACACGAAGCCCCATCTGCATCAGTCTCATGGCAAAAGCCTTTCCCATAAGTCCCGACCGTCCTGCTCCTGCTACAAAAATCTGTTCTGCAGCCAGAATATGTTCAGCCATCGCTTGCATCTCTGCATCATCGATCTGACTTAACGTGCGTTCCAGCTCCTTCAAGATGTCAGCTGCGTATTGTGTTTTGGTCATTCGCTTACCCTTGTTTAACGAGACGTTGCATTTCAGCTGCAACTGCCGCTTTGTCTGCTTGTCCTGTGATACCGCCACCTACAATAACCAGATCCGGTTGTGCTTTGATGACTTCTGGCAATGTTTCCAGCTTGATTCCACCAGCGACTGCCGTTTTAGCATTTTTCACAGCTGCTTTGATCGTTTGCAGATCTTCGAACGGGCTTTGTCCTTCAGCTTGCAGGTCATAACCTGTGTGTACACAGATGTAATCTACGCCAAGCGCATCAATTTCACGAGCACGTTGTTCAAGGTTAGGCACGTTGATCATGTCCACAAGAACTTGTTTGTTTTGTTTCTTCGCTTCTGCTACTGCACCTTTGATCGTACTGTCATTGGTTGCCCCAAGCACAGTGATCAGATCCGCACCAGCCTCAGCTGCTTTCATGATTTCATAACCACCAGCATCCATGATTTTAAGGTCTGCAAGAACTTGCAGATTAGGGAATGCTTCTTTCATCGCTTTAACCGCGTGCAAACCTTCATTAATAACGATTGGTGTACCAATCTCAACGATATCAATATATTGTTCAACCTCTTTAACCAGTGCGATACCTTCAGGGATATTTACCAAGTCAAGCGCCAATTGCAATTTCATCATTTATTTCTCCTTTGTTGTTCAAGTATGAGTCGTTCCTGTACAAATAATAATCAGATATTTAGCCTGCACCAATTTGTCTGTTCAGATGCATGCAGTGTTTGTTTTGGCTACTCACTTATTGTAGACTCTGACTATCCATTCAGGAAGTACGCACTTTGAAGTGGGGTAGTTACTTGGGCGATACTATTGACAACTTTTCGTTGTTAGATGAATCCAACATAGAATTAATCCTCTATTCCAATACGCCTGCTTACAGCAGAACAGCAACCTAATCATCCCATTAAATATTCAATATAAAAGACCCCGCCACATGGCAGGGTCTTTATCTTTATCATTTTCAATCCAGCCAGGGCTGGTTTAGAAATTTATCATTTTACAGATATACAGGTTTCACGCATACCGGCTTGGATACACCTGTGCTGTGACCTGTGTATTTCAGACGTCCGCTGTCCTGATCTACCGTGAATGTCACGAGGTTGTTCGTATCACGGTTAGCTGCGATCAGCAATTTGCCGTTAGGTGTCAGAGCAAAATGACGCGGGTGCTCACCTTCAGCAGATACATGTTCAACCAGTGTCAGGTGACCTTGGTCTGCATCTACTGCAAATACAACGATGCTGTCATGTCCACGGTTGGAACCATATACATAACGTCCATCATTGGAAACCGTGATTTCTGCTGTTGTATTTTCTTTGCCATCATATCCATCAGGCAGTGTAGATACTGTAGACAATTCAGTCAACGTGCCCGCTGCTGCATCATATTGGAACGAAGTAATGGATGAATCCACTTCATTGATGACATAAGCGAATTGACCATTCGGGTGGAACGCCAAGTGACGTGGGCCTGCTCCCGGATGTGTTTTGGTTTCACTGTGCAGCACAAGTTCATTTTTGTTTGCATCAATGGAATAGATCGCGATGTTATCTGCGCCCAGATCCTGTACCATCATGTATTTACCATCCGGGCTGAAGAATGCGGAGTGCACATGTGGCTTGTCCTGACGTTCAGGATGCGCACCTTGTCCTTCATGTTTCTTCTCGTCCAGAAGCGCTCCAACTTCACCGTTATCCGTCAAGGCTTGCAGACCTACCAGACCACCGTGGTAGCTGGAGAGAATCAAGAATTTGCCGGAAGGGTCACGCTGGATGTGACATGGCGGAGCTGAAATGGAGTTATTCCGGTTCAGCAACGATAATTTTCCTGTAGAAGGATCAATGCTCAGAGCTACAGCTTCAGACATTTTGTTGCCCTCAGCTGACGCTGTTTCACCAATCGCGTACAGTTTGTTACCCTCAGCATCCACGTTGACAAACGTTGGGTTTTTCACGCCCGCGATGCCGTCAAGCTTGGACAAGCTTCCTGTATCCTCATTCAATTCATATGCATAAATGCCCTCATTTTCCGCTTCAGCGTAAGAGCCAGCAAGTACGAGCAAGCGTTTTGATTCACTCATTACAGTTTCCTCCTCTATGTGTATGTAATCTTGTTGCACCTCTTCTATAATAAATCTGCCATATCAAAATAGCAATCCGCTGTCGCTGCCCTCAGGGGAATCCTTAGTTAAACAAGGCGATTACTACACATCATCATACTGAAATCCATTCATATGAGATGCATCTTCTGCTATGATAAGATAGGTTTTTCATCCAGAAGGGACTGAATTGCATTGCTTCACTCATTTTTACTCACGTTATACCATGTGTTCTTGCCGATATCACTTCCCGTGATCGGAGGTATTCTGTTAAAACGCTTCAAGAATTGGGATACCCGGTCGCTCTCGACCTTTTCCCTTTATATTTTGAGCCCTGCGCTCATCTTCAATACATTGCTGCATGCAGAGATTACCTGGACGGACGTCACCAGCACGTTCTGGTTCTCTATTATTAATCTGATGGCTCTGTGGGCACTCGCCGAGCTTTTAAGCCGGATTTTCCGTCTGGGTGCAAGCGAAAAAGCGGGTCTCACCCTCGTCTCCACGTTTACAAACTGCGTGAATTACGGGCTCCCGCTTGTACTGCTTGCCTTTGGTCAGCTTGGACTGGACAAGGCTTCCGTCTACGTCATTGGACAGATGATCATTGTTAATACGGTAGGTATCTTTTTTGCCGCGCGATCCGAATTCACGGTGAAAGATGCGATCCTATCCGTTTTCCGCATGCCATCCATCTATGCTGCTGGCATCGCCATTGCGCTGCGTGCATCCAATCTGAGCCTGCCTGAAGCGCTGGATGGAGGGATCTCCATGCTGGCTGCGGGATACTCTCCTGTCGTTCTCGCCATTCTGGGAGCACAGATGCTCAGACCCAAAGGTGCAACGGTGCCTTGGCTACCCAATGTACGCCGAGCTTTCTGGACCGGGCTTGTGGTCCGTCTCGCAACTGCGCCAATTCTGTCCTGGCTGATACTGACCGCGCTTCAGGTCGAAGGCACGTTGTTCAGTGTGCTGCTGATCCTCGCATCGATGCCAACCGCAGTGAACGCCGTTATTTTGGCTGAACAGTTCAATGCTTCTCCGCAGTTTGTATCTCGCTGTATTCTGTGGACCACCGCTGCATCCATGTTGATGCTGCCCATTATGATTGTGATGGCTTCCTGATTAATACCGGAGGTGATACCGAAGCGATATCCGCTTGTCGGCGTTTCTCCAGCCGGCGTTCATAACGCCGGTTGAGCGCTCTGACGTAGAAGAATTTCACGACAAAGTACGAAATCACACCCAGAATGACACCAAACGCGGACATGCCTGCCAGAATATCCAGTCCACCAAGCAACAATTCACTCACGGCCGACCAGTTCCCTCGAAACAGCTCCATGAATGCACTCTCATGTACCAGTCCCTGTCCCATGCTGTGAGCAGGCAAAATCCATGAGCCAATTTGTTTCGCGAGCGGCATCAGGATAATAGGTAAAAACGTAAGCTTCCCGATCACATTACCAACAATCGCTGCTGGCACCGAACCCCCAGACAGTCGCACAATCGGATAAAATACAAGATAGATCAGGGAAGCGGTCGAGATCACGATCAGTTCCAGTCCGAACCCTATAGCAAATCCGGTAGATACTTTATGGGCACCTCCGGGAGCACGTAACAATTTGAGAAAATTCAGCTTCATAGCACGTGTTAAACGTACCCAGCGGTTAGTCTTGCGCTTCTGTGTGTTCATACTGAATTACTCCTTATTTTACACAAATGACAACTTGAATCGTCTATTCTTCAGTATATCACACCGCGTTAGCTCCTGTAGTAACAATGACCGGCTGTGTCTCCATCTGGACATTACCTGCCACCGCTCGGGAGATCATACAGGAGGATTCAGCCTTATGCGCCAAGCGCTCAGCTTTGGTCAGATCCGCCTCAGAGGCATCTGCGCTGAGCACAATCCGGGGTCTATGTACGATCCGTTCGTACGTAAATACGTTATTCGTAACATCTACCGTTGCTTCCGATTCAAGCGTTAATTCATCCGGTGTAATATCCGAACGCTCCAGCATCGCTGCCAGCGTGATCAGGTAACAGGTGGAGGCTGCACCCAGCAGCATCTCGTCCGGGTTAGTTCCCGTACCGGGTCCGCCCATCTCCTGCGGAATCGATATGACCGTTTTTAATCCACCTGCATCGATTGTTCCCTCACTGTTACGCCCACCATTCCATACCGCTTTCAGATGAAAAGGATGTTTCATGACATTCATTCCTTTCTTGTTTACACACGTATACACGTAATATTCTGCTCGATCAAAGCGCTAACGTGCTCTTCATCAACACCCTGATCTGTAATCACTTTGCCTACACTGCTCATCTCAGCAACTCTGGTAAACGCCTGTATGTTAAATTTGCTGGAATCTGCTAGTAGAATGACCTCATCCGCAATATGGATCATCTTTTGCTTCACCAAGGCCTGTAATTCATTGGATTCACTGATGCCTTTGGTCAGATGCACCCCTTTACATGACAAAAACACTTTATCAACATGATAAGCATCAAGCGAACGTTCCGCCAGCGGTCCTACAAAAGACAGTGACTTCGAAGCCAATTGCCCACCTGTGGCAATCACACGAATCTGTTCCTTGTTACTCAGCTCTGCGGCGACCTTAATCGAGTTGGTTAATACCGTCAGTGGAATGTTCGGCAATCCTGCCGCCATATACCACGCCGTTGTACTTGCATCCAGGGCGATCCGGTCGCCGGATTCCACCATTTTCACCGCTTCGCTTGCAATTCTGCGCTTCTCTTCTGCATGGGCTATAGCCCGTACCGGATACGGAATCTCCGACTGTAACTCATCCTTGTATTTCACGCTGACCGCCCCGCCATGGGACCGTCTGAGCCTGCCCGCCTGTTCGAGCTTGTCCAGATCACGACGAATCGTCTCTTCTGTCACCCCGCAGCGCTCACTAAGTTCGGTCACACGCATGCTGCCTTGCGTATCCACCCATTCCACTATTTTCTCATACCGTTCAGCTACGAGCATATTCCTTCACTCCAAACCGTTGATTATCCAGTTGATCCTGTTCATCCATCATACCACAGAGCGATGACCAGGAGAATTTGGACCATGTGCAAAAAGAGGGAGCTTTCGCCCCCTCCATTCCAGTTCTGAAGTGTATCTTATTTATCTTCTGCCATAGGGAACCAGCCCGGTGTGTGGATGATTGCATTCCACAACCCGTCAGGGATAACCAGACGTTCCTGATCCGATTTGGTCAGAATCGTCTCGATATCTTCTTCGCGTCCGCTCTCGATTTTCTCAACCCAATCCGGTTCAATAATCAACTCACGTCCAATGGCAAGTAGTGGTACTCCCGTTTGGAGTGCCTCAGCGGCCTGATCTGCCGTATGAATTGAACCTACGCCGATAACAGGCAATTTGCCGTTCACACGATCCAGGATGAATTCCATTCTCGAACGCGTTTCTGCTTCGCCACGTCTTGGCTTGGACCAGAATTCGTTCAGGGAAACGTGCAGGTAATCCAGGTTTTTATCTTTAAGCGCATCTACCAGTGCATACGTATCTTCCATTGTGAGTCCCGGTGTTTCCGGTTCTTCCGGGGAGAAACGGTAACCAATGATGAACGGCAGTTTGGTATGTTCGGCAACCACTTTCTGAATCTCATCCACTACAGCAAGTGGGAAAGTCAGACGTTTCTCGACACTACCGCCCCAACGGTCTTCACGTCGGTTGGAATGTGGGGAGAAGAATTGCTGGATCAGATAACCATTAGCACCATGAATCTCAACACCATCAAATCCGGCTTCAATGGCACGACGTGTCGCTTCACCAAAGTCTTTGATAATCGAAGTAATCTCGGAATCTGTCAACTCTCTTGGTTCAGGAGAGCCCGGACGCTCGCTTGCAACCGCACTAGGAGCAACAACTTGACCCGCAGGTACAGCTTGTTCAGGAGTTAGACGGCCCGCATGGAAAATTTGCAATACGGCTACGGAGCCCTGTTGTTTCATGGTATCAGCCAGTTTTTTCAGACCAGGAATGAAGCGGTCGTCATAAACACCAAATTGAGCCGGGAAACCAATGCCTGTCTCTGTTACATGCCCTACAGCCGTAATTGACATGCCAGCACCACCGGTGCGACGTGCATAATAAGCAAGTTCAGCGTCGGATATTGTACCATCAGCATTCGAGGACATATGAGTCATCGGAGCGAGCACGATACGGTTTTTCAGTGTAATGCCAGTCGGTAGTGAAACTTGTTCAAACATCTGGTTAAACTTTGGATTCATTCGTGGTTCCCTCCTGATTATAAATATCTCTTTTAATAGATATATGAATATGTGCGTTCACTTACTGTAATGATTATAGTTACGTTTCACCGCAATTGCAACTTTTCATTTTCTGAAAGGAAAAAAGAGCAGAGTGTCTCCAGACTCTCAGCCCTCTTCATTTTCTTCACATCATGCAAAGGATACTCAGAAACTCCGAACGTAAGCCAGCTTCTGATCCATCTCTTCCACGCATTCGTAACAGTCGTGTTCATCGTTGGCGACCATTGGGGTGACTGGATACAGATTCATCTCTGTACTGTTATACGATTTCAATAGCGGTAACAACTGAGTCACTCGTGTATTGGCAGGGTCAAGCCAGGTGTTGATCTCTTCTTCGGAGAGAATGGCTGGCATTTTACTGCCAAACTCGCGTGTAACCATGTTTGCGCCTGTCATAAGCATCGTGCAGGTCCGAAGCGGCTCTTTCCGTGTATCTCTCCACACCTCGTATAACCCAGCAATACCGAACAGACCGCGATCCGGCATGACAACACGAACTGCATAACTTTTTTTGCCCTCTTGCCGCCAGTAATATAATCCATTGCAGGGAATGACGCAGCGCTTGGTCTCTACCAGTTTGTAATAGGAAGGATTCTCATGTACCGTCATAAGATTCGCGTTAACGGCATCACGACCCCAGAATGGAATGAACCCCCACCGGAATTCATCCAATACACGTTCACCATCCTGATGCAAAATAATCGGCGTATGCTGGGTTGGGCTGATATTGTATCGGTTTTTGTAATAATACATCACTCGCTGAATCTTGAAATGATCTCTGACTTCGTCCAAATCGGCTGCCAATGAAAAACGGTTGCACATGCTCAAGCACTACCTTTCCCTGTGAGAAGTTGAACGTATTGTTTGTTATTTTAGGGAAATTATGCATGAACATTGAACAGAAAATGACTTATTTTGACACCATTAGGGTCGGATCAAGGTATATTTCATGTTTTTCACAACAAAAACAACGACCTCGGACTCATTTCAACTCCAATATTACTTGTTACTATAATAGAGAATAAAATACATTTATTGGAGGTTTTAAGTATGAAAAGGAAGTTTTTGATGAGCATCATGTTGTTCTCAGCGATTGCGATGTTTGGCAGTACCATCTATGCGGCAACCTTTCTAACCTACGGTTATCCCAGCACTACCATCCCCATTCGTACCTATAATTACGCCTCCGCATGGCAGACTCCCATGGACGCTTCCCTTACCAACTGGAACAATGCAGGTGCCAAAGTTAAATTCACCAAAACAAGTAACTCCCCAAACACCATCACCGCAGGAAACTTCAATAATACAGCATATGGTGTCAACTACGCCTCCGTATCTGGCAGTCAAGTCGTAAGCTTCCGCATCGAACTCAATGCATCCACAATCACCCCTGACGCAACCAACTTATCCAACTTCATTCAAAGCGTATTTGTCCACGAACTCGGACACTCCATCTGGCTCGGTGACAACCCAACAACAAGCAGTCCTTCCATTATGTCTTACTCCCGCAACCGCAATTCCATGACCCAACCCCAAACTTTTGATATCAATAACGTAAGATCCAAGTACTAATCCGTTACGAACTTATCCCAAAATCCAAGGAGGATTCCTATTCATGAACAAAAATCGAGTATTAACGCTGCTTCTTTCTTCCATTTTCATTCTATCTGCTGTTGGATGTTCTTCTGTTACACCTACCGCGTCCCCATCCGATGCACCCATGACCATTATTGCTTCTGAAGATTACCCGAGTTATGCCAGCATTGGCGACCTGTCCGAGAGAGCAAATACCATTGTGAAAGGCAGTGTTGTTGAGACTCGTGTGGAAGCTTTAAACGATATCGTACAAGTTACTGACGCTGCCAATGAGAACGAGTTAAACCCCGCGTCCGATCCGGGCGGAGAGCCATCTTCCTTTGACAAAATCTATACGATCCATACGATTCAGGTCGCTGAATCCTATAAGGGCAGTTACACTGCCGGGGAAAAACTTGAAGTGAAGCAACTTGGCGGACAACTAGGCAACACCGAGATTATTAATGATGACAACCTCAAGCTGATTCCTACCAAAGACTATGTACTCTTCCTGGAAACGTATGAAGACACCCCAGCCAGCCTGCTCAACTCCGTTCAAAGTCTCTACGTGATCAAATCTGACGGCAGCTCCAACCAGCCAGGTCAGCAACAATCACAGTCAGAAGTCATTGTGAGCGCCAACCCCGAGAATGACCTTACACTCCAGCTGGAGGATCTGCAAGAAATTCAAAACGAACCAAAGAGCGAATAAACTCTTATACGGTAATCACACTGCTACTTCATCTCCGTACAGGCAGCTAATCCCCTCTACTGTTCAGTCCTACATAAGAAAATGAAAACCGTGCTGCTCAGCAAACTGGGCGGCACGGTTTTTTGAAGTTCCTTATTTAGACGGTGTATTAAGTCCAATAATCCATTCAGCCAGATCCTGTGTCTGTTTCAACAAGGCGATCGGATCACGGAACCAGGATTGCTCTTCCGTCCATATGTACACATTTCCATTTTTGATAGCAGGCAATGAACCCCAGATCGGATCTGCCTGAAGGTCTTTCAGTTGAGAGTTGCTGGTCAGCACAATGTAATCTCCAGCGTATTTGGAGAGCAGTTCTATGGAGAATTCATGATAAGCGCCCTGCATCAGCTCGGATGGAATGTTCTTTGGTGCTTGCAATCCAAGCAATTCATAGATGTTACGTCCTCCTCGGCCCGACTGATTGCCAAAAATGAACACTTGGCGATCATATTCCTGCATAACGGAGAATGTAGCATCAGCTGGAACAACGCTCTGCACCTCCTGTTTGATTTTGGCAACCTCCTCATCAAAATCAGCCAGCCACTTCTCTGCTTCCGCTTCTTTGCCAAGGACTTTACCGAAATAGTTCACTTCATCCTTCAGTGTCGGAAATGTGATGGATGCGATCGAAACGGTTGGAGCAATCTTGCTGTATTTCTCATAAGCCGCCTTGTCCGGATTCAATGTAATAATGAGATCAGGTTCCAGCTCCATCAATTGTTCAACGGAATCCCCTATCGTTTCAAGACCATCCAAGTGACCTTCCAGATAAGGACTGTTCATTAGAAATTGGCCTCCACCAATCGGTTTGACACCAAGAGCAAGCACCGTTCCCAGATAATCTATGGCAGCAACTCGCTCCGGATGTGCAGGAATCTCTACCTCACCAAAGGTCGTATTTACCATTTGGGTTTCCACGACTGCCGGTTGTTCGGGTTCAGCCGCAGCTTCGGATGTTTCTGCCCCCTGCTGGGCTGTTCCACAAGCACTCAATGTGAGTACAAGCGCAAGCGACATGATCGCTGATTTAAAATGGTTAAACATGTTGATTTCCTCACCTCCCTTATATTGATAATGATTATCATCATCAATTAAAGGATAACGTTCATCCCCACCTGTTACAATGGATTCATTTGTTGCATTTAATGTACTTTTTGAAACTGATTTCGAGTTTTCCTGCTGCTTCAACCGATATTGCCCCGGTGTGATACCGGTCTCTTTTTTGAATATGCGATTGAAATAAAACGGGTCCATATAACCCACATACGCAGCAATCTCCTGTAATGAAGCTTCTGTGGACGCAAGCAGACTCCTTGCCTCACCCATTCGTAACCGAATCACATATTCTGTCGGTGTACATCCCGTCTGTTCCTTGAATTTGCGTGATACATATTGCGGACTGTAACTCAAGGACTGGGCAAGCGAATCAAGTGAGATGGATTCCCGGTAATGAGCTTTGATATATCGCAAAACCTGATCGGTAAGCGAAGGCTGTTGAACTTCGTTAAACATGCGACTCCGCTGTAACAAAACTAGCTGTACCAGTTGAAAAAAATACACTTTGACTTGAATTTTGCTCACTCGCTCCTGCCCTGACCAATATTCATGTATATTCCGCACAAGCTCACGTAGCTCAAGTGTATGATCCGGCACTGTCGCCCAGGACTCTTCAAACGGATTACGCTGGTTCAACATCAATCGGTACTCCACAAGCACGTTGGAGGGCAAGGTTGATTTGTACAAAATCAGATGTACCTCCATAACCCCTGTCGCTTCAAGTGTCAGACGTCTTCCTTTTCCACCATGCAGCAGCAAGAACTGGCTTGTAGTCCATACCTCTTCATCCAGCCAGACCTGACCCCTGCCTTGAACATACACAAATGCACTGGTTGGTAACACATAATTGCGTATGAACTCGTGTGTTGCGAGTGATATAAGACGCACATCAAGCACGCGAACCTGTACCTGATCCCACAGCTTGATGTCATTCTGAATTCCCATATAAACTCCCTCTCCTGAGCGATCAAACACACACAATACCTTGGCATTGTGACTAAAAACCCACCTATAATTGATAATGATTATCAATTATAACAATGATGGAACCATCTTAGAAGCCTACCTCCGTTTTTGTTAGATGCCGCAGAACAAAAAACGGTCGAAATCCCTCATAGAGAGATCTCAACCGTTCTAAAATTATGGCCTTATTATCTTTTGATAAAGTCAGCTGCCCTTCTTTACTCGACAAAAGACAATAAATACCCGTATCGTTCTTCCTCCATCTTGTCTAACGGAATAAACCGGATCGATGAACTGTTAATGCAGTAACGTTTGCCGCCGCGATCTTCGGGACCATCATCGAACACATGACCGAGGTGGATGTCACCTGCCCGGCTTCGTACCTCCGTGCGCTCCATCCCAAAGCTCGTATCCGTTGTATAGGTAACAACCTCAGGTACAATCGGTTTTGTAAAACTTGGCCACCCGCAACCGGAATCGTACTTATCCAGGCTGGTGAATAACGGCTCTCCCGTTGCAATATCCACATACAGACCGGGCTCCTCATTATCCCAGTATTCGTTACTGAACGCATGCTCCGTATCATTGTTTACCGTAACCGCATACTGTTCGTCTGTTAATTGTTCCTTTAATTGTTCATCTGTTGGACGTGGATATTGAGCCGGATCAATTCCAATCTCCAGGTCATCCAGGACAGTCATATCAATGTGACAATATCCGTTCGGATTTTTTTCCAAATAATCCTGATGGTACTCCTCCGCCAAATAATAATTCTGCAGAGGCATCACTTCCGTTACAATGGGTTGGTCATATTTTTCTTGCTCTACCGCTACAGCATGCTCAATGATTTTGGCATCTTCAGGCAACGTATAATATATGCCAGTCCGATACTGAACGCCACGATCATTGCCCTGCTTATTCAAGCTGGTAGGATCAATAACTCGAAAATAAGATTCAAGCAATTTCTGCAAAGAAACTTGCTGCGGATCATATTTTACATGAACCGTCTCCGCAAACCCCCGGTCCCCGCGAATAACCTCCTCATAGGTTGGATTCTCTCCTTCACCGTTGGCATAACCGGAAGTCACATCCTGAACCCCCGGAATACGAGCCATATATGCCTCCACACCCCAGAAGCAGCCTCCTGCCAAGTACAAGTTACTCAGGTTTTCCTCGGAGACACTCGATGCCTTGACAGGTTGAGTGGATATCGAAGATGAAGATGAAGCTGAATGGCTCTCAGCCCTGTTTCCACAAGCAGACACAACTATCGCTATAACAAGGAGGCACAAGCCGAGCAGCGTCCTTTTCATGACACTTCCTCCCTTCTCACAAAATCTCTTGTAATGATTCCATGATCTGTTCATTGGATGCATGCCCTGGCTGCGATTTCGTTAAAATACCATCAGAGCCAATATAAAAGGAACTAGGATACGCTCTTACGCCAAATTCCTTGGCCCATACACCTTTCTCATCCAAAAGAACAGTTATGTTATCATACGGCTGTTGGTCAAACCATTCGGTAAACGCTTGGGAGGATTTCTCCCCTTTGTAGTCTGGCGTCACAATCGTAATGACTTGAAAATCATTGTCTTGACCAGCTAGATTGTTCAGGTCTTCCAAACCCGCAAGGCAGATGGAACACCAGGAAGCCCAGTATTTCACATACACTTTCTTGCCTTGAACATCAGAAAGTCCAACCGTGTTTCCTTTCAGATCAAGCAATGAAAATTCAGGAGCCGTCTCTCCCTTGTTCATCATCGTTGACGAACTCATATCAGATGTTGATGCTGGGGTTGATGATGACCCCGTTTGTTTTGATTCAGTTTGCTGTGATCCACATCCGCTCAAGATCAACAGGACTCCAGCAAATACGATTACAGATACCATCCATTTCCGTGCCATCTTCATACCAAATTCCTCCAATGATTATTGAAACCAGGTCACCAAGCTGTTTAGTCGGTCTGTCATTAACAATAGTCCCATGATAATAAGAATACAGCCGGAAGTTATTTTGATGACACCCATGTACCTGTATAAACGACGTATCCGCTTCATAACATATTCCGAAAAAACGGACAGAATCAGAAAGGGAATCGCTAACCCAAGGGTATACAGGAACATGAGAAACCCGCCATACAGTGGAGAGCCTTCTCCTGCGGCGATACCAAGAATGGCCGCCAGCACAGGCCCGATACAAGGCGTCCAGCCAAAACTAAACGTCAGACCCAACAGGAACGCTCCGACATACCCTCCCCGTTTGGCTTGATTGTTTGACAGCTTTCTCTCCCGTTCCAGCCAGGATAGCCGGATCAACCCGGTTTGATAAATCCCAAAAAGCACCACGATGGCTCCGCAGATGGCAATAAACACAGGACTTGTGATCAAATTACCAACGATGCCCGAACCAAAACCGAGTAAAACAAATACCAGGGACAGCCCAAGAACAAATAAAAATGTCCGCAAAACAAGTGTAGACCGCAACCGAACCGAATTGGTGTCAGGCTGTTGCTGATTCGTAGCGTTGACCATACTTCCCGACAGATAAGATACGTATACCGGGATCAGTGGCAGAATACATGGCGCAAAAAACGATAACAATCCTGCACCAAAAACGCCGAAAAGGAATACTAAATCACTGGTCAAGTCATTCACCACCTGAATAAATACTGCGTTTGATTAACCAAGGTTAACGACTGACGTAGATCGGAAGTGTGAACCAGAAGCAGCTTCCTTCTCCTTTTGTACTCTGAACCCCGATCTCGCCACCATGGAGTTCAACAATTGATTGAGCGATGGCAAGGCCAAGCCCGGCCCCCCCATTGCTCTTGCTGCGTGATTTGTCAATTCGATAAAAACGTTCAAATATACGCGAAGTTTCCTCCGCTTCAATGCCTCCCCCTTCATCCGTAACTGAAATTCGTATAAACGGCCCCTTCTCTTCGGCAGCCAGAATGATTTTTCCTTCAATAGAAGAGTATTGAATGGCATTTTGCAGCAAATTGGAAAGGACCCGCTTCATTTGTGCAGGCATCATGACCGCGGCTGGTAATTTATCGGGCAAATCGATTTCAACGTTCAGCGTTTTCTCGGCGAGGTGAAACGAAAAACTCTCCAACGTACTGAGCAGCAACTCATCGACGTGACAAGGTTGAGGCTCAAATACCTCCCCTTGCGCTTCCAGGCTGGATAATTCGAACAAATCTTGAATAAGCCCTCCCAAACGCTTCGTTTCAAGTCGTATCGTGTTCAGGTAACGTTGAAAGGTTTCTTTATCCTTAATGACATCATCCTCCAACGCTTCGACGAATGACTGAATGGATGCCAAGGGAGTCCGTAAATCATGGGAAACATTGGCGATCAACTCTCGTCTGGCAGTTTCTGAGTGATGCAGATGATCAAAGCTTTCCTTCAGCTTGGAACTCATTTCATTAAATTGCTGTGCCAGGAGCCTAAATTCCTGCGTACCGATGAGAGGGACTTCCGTATGGAAATCCCCTTCGGCAATTCGTATCGTCTGCTGTGTAATTCGCGCAATTGATTTCTCTAATGGCTTAGTCAGCAAATATTGAAGAATAAACGAAAGTAAGCCTACCCCTGCCGTTATAGCCGATAACCAATACAATTGTTCGATCGTAAGCAGCATTTTGGAATAACTGATGAACAAACAAATTAATAATACGCCAATGCCTGTGAGACTGGACAACACCAAGTATGTGCGAAGTTTCATGAACTGCCACCCGCAAACTTGTAGCCTATACCCCAAACTGTTTTAATATATTTTGGATCAGAAGGATTCTGTTCGATCTTCTCTCGTAGTCTCCGAACATGTACAGTCACCGTTGTTGTATCTCCCTCATAGCTAAAATCCCAAATCTTGCTTAACATCTGATTACGGGAGAACACCTGACCCGGGTGACTTGCCAGCAAATACAACATCTCAAACTCTGTAACGGTCAATTCAATGGCCTGCCCGCTGATGTGCACTTCACGCTTGGTAAAATCAATGGTAAGCCCTTCATAATTGATCGTATATTCAGATGTTGTTACAGGTGATGCCTGCGCGGTTCGCATTCTCCGCAGGATTGCCTTCACACGCAAAACAAGTTCTCTCGGACTAAATGGTTTGGTCAGATAATCATCCGCCCCCATCGTCAGTCCCATCAGACGGTCCTGTTCCTCACCACGGGCCGTCAGCATTACAATGGGCACATCCTCAGTTTGCCGAATCTCGTTGCAAACTTCCCAGCCATTCTTATGTGGCATCATCAGGTCGAGCACAATCAAGCTTGGCGTTTGGCTGCGCCACAGCTCAATAGCCTCCAAACCGTCCTTAGCCGTCACGACAAGATAACCTTCCCGTTCCAGATACCTGCGACAAACGTCCGTAATATTTGTATCATCATCGGCAACCAGTACACATTCATTCAAACGAACCCACCCCATATTCCAGAAAATACATTTGAGCCAATCATATCATATGGTGATGGCGATGCTTAGCCCTTAAATTACTTCATTCCCATGGCTGGCATCATGTATTGTTTAATTACAGACTCAGCCGCATACGAATTCCCTTCATGGATGACAGGCATCGATTTCAAGTTAACTTGCATACCGTCTACCATGATTTTTTTCGATCCAATCCACAATTTTATCGTTTTCCCCGCAGGCATCATCGTTTCTTCCATCTTCATGTCGTCTTCCATCATGTTGTCATCTTTCATCTTCATGTCGTCTTCCATCATGTTGTCGTCTTTCATCTTCATGTCATCTTCCATCATGTTGTCGTCTTTCATCTTCATGTCATCTTCCATCATGTTGTCGTCTTTCATCTTCATGTCATCCATTTGGCCCATATACATCAAAGTTACAGATCTATCCTTGCTGTCCCACATAATGCTGTAATCATACATTTTCGCCGCCTGTCTCAATTGAACAAGCTCCATGCCATCCTTTTTAATCGTTTTCATATCTGCAGCACTTGCCAATCCAGAAAAGGCCATAGACATCATCAATACCGCTGCTACCATCACTTTTTTGCTCTTATTTGTTTTCATCATTCTTATCACTCTCCATTCGTTTATTACTTACATGGATTACAATAAGCAAGACAGCTTACGATTCTCTAAGCGAAGTATTACGAAACCATTACGATATATAAATGGGGTCAGGATAAAAAAACGGTTGAAATCTCTCTTACGAGAGACTCCAACCGTGTCTTCTAGGTCAAACGAATAAAATCAATCATGGATCGAACCTCGATCGGTCCCGGATTTGATATCACATCATTAGACTGCATTCCCTCTCTGGACGTAAAGTGCACCTTCACCGGAATGCCAGGAATCAAGTCGAAGAAGTTATCTGAGAAGACACCCTCCACATCCGAAGATAGCCATACCTGTTTAGCAAGCACATCACTTTCCAGTACCAGATGAACGCCGTTCTCATCCGCTCCCCCGCTTACATTGATGTTTGCAGGCTGCAGAGCAAGGTCTTTGGACGGTACAAAATAGTGTTCCTGTACAATATTCGCCGCACCTTCCTGTTTCAGATCCAGGCGCAGCAGCGTGTTAGCTGTATCATGACCTTCAAGCCACTCCGCGTTACGTAATGACAGCACTTGATCTCCTGTATTAGATGCCAAGGTCACGTCATGTATTTCATTACGATGCACCGTTCCATCGAACCCGAGCAAACGAATCTGTAACTGCCCTATTACAGGTTGTAATTGATCCGAAATGATATATATATCTGTTGTATCTTCTTTTGTTCCATCTACCGATACCAACACATCGCTGAAGCTGCGTTTCGCATAATATTGCAATGCTTTCCAGCGACCAAGGTAGTCCATACCTGCCCATGAAGCCACCGGCCAGCAATCATTCATTTGCCAGTAAAGTGTGCCCATGCAGAATGGTTTGCGGCGACGGTGTGCCTCGATCGCTGTCTTCATCGCTTCGGCCTGAAGCACCTGGCTCATATACAGGAACGATGGGAAGTCCTTCGATTCATGCATGTACATATCCATGTACTGTTTGATCAGGCGATTGCCTGCCCCATTCTTCTGATGTGCAAGCATGACTTCCGATTCCAGAGCAAGATCCTCTTCTTCCGCGTAAGTGCGTACTGACTTGTACTCCGGGAAAGACTGGAATCCGTATTCACTCATGAAACGACCCACATGCACGTTATAGTTCTCGAATGGTTCTACATTGTGCCACACACCCCAGTAGTGGATATCCCCTTCGGCTGTGGACGGGTGCGCATGCTGCGTCTCATCCCCTGTCAGGGATACAAGTGGTGAAGAAGGCCAGTAATCCACACCTGGAGCATACGCTTCAACCACTTCTGACAGCAGATCATGGAAGATGGCTTCGTAATCGGCCCAGATGCTTTCACGCTGCTCGGCAGTAAATTCCTTTTTCCAACCCCAGCCACCATTCTCAACATAGTGAGCCCATGCCGAATCAATCTCGTTGTTCCCACACCAGAGTGCAATACTTGGATGATTGCGCAGACGTTTCACATTATCAATGGCTTCATGTCTCACACTGTTCAGGAACGCTTCATCTCCTGGATACATGCTGCATGCAAACATGAAGTCTTGCCATACCAGGATTCCGTATTCATCACACAGTTCGTAGAACACATCCTGCTCATAGATTCCGCCACCCCACACACGCAACATATTCATGTTGGATTCGGCTGCGGATACGATCTCATGACGATAACGTTCATGAGTAATTTCAGTGATGAAGCTATCATTCGGAATGTGATTGGCCCCTTTGGCAAAGACCGCAACCCCGTTTAATTCAAAATAAAAGGATGCTCCCGCTTCATCTTTGTCACGTACCAGCCGAATGGAACGAAGCCCAGTCTTCACTGTAGATTCAGCCACAGCTCGCTCACCTTGAAGCACTTCGGTAAGGAAAGTGTACATATGCGGATCACCAAGCCCACGGCTCCACCACAGTTTCGGTTCATCCATGGAGATTGGAATCTCCACAGTCTGAGTTCCAGGTTGTAGCGATACGGATCTTTCCCATCTCTGTCCATCTGCGCCGATACGAATAATCGTATCTACCGCTTGTGATGTCTCGACTTCCACAACAGCAGTTAATGAAGCTGAGGTAGCGCTTACTTCATTTTGCTGGATATATACATCATTGATTCGTACCTGTGTCCAACCTTCAAGACGTGCTTCACGCCAGATCCCACTGGTTACAAATCGCGGACCCCAGTCCCAACCATAGTGATACGGGGCTTTACGTGCAAAAATACTTACTCTCTTGTCGCCAAGTCCGCCAACATCGGACTGATCATTGGATGCAGGTAATGCATATCCGAGCTTCTCCAGCTTCGGCAGATCTTCCTGAATTGGAGACCGAAAACGTATTCGGAGAATGTTCCCGTTTCCCTTCAATACCGCCTTCACATCCGCCTTCCATACTCGGAACATATTATCTGCTGATAACACATGCACATCATTCACATACACATCCGCATATGTATCCAGACCATCAAACACCAGTTCCAGATGTTCCTGCGAGAACAACCCTTCGGCAACGTCAAATTCCGTCTGATATTCCCAATCTATCTTATCAATCCATTGTACTTCCTTTTCGTTCGTTCCATAAAAAGGATCTGGAATCTTGCCCAGCTTCAGCAAATCTGTATGCACACAGCCGGGCACCTGAGCCGGCATCCACTCTTGATCTTCGCAAGCCTTGAACGTCCAATTCTGAAAAACATGTGATTGTATTGTGCTCATGACAGCCTCCATTGTTGTTAGAGTTGGTAAACATTATTTTGTTAGGTTTTGTTATTATAAAAACGAATAACTTACAAAACAAAATTAACACGATTTACTTCTTATAGTCAATCTGTTTTGTAATTTAATTTGTTAAATGGTTTCTGCATAACAAAAAGACATGAAGCTCTAACCTCTCCATGTCTTTCACCTGATTTCATTTACCCATATGATCATTGTTAAAATAAGCCCGTAAGTTCATATCCCATTACTGTATACTGGCGTTATATTCATTACGAATAATTAATTCCGAATATATCAGCTTGCGTTCATATGGTTCATCCAGGTGTTTGATCCGCCACAATAGCTGATCTACTGCTCTCGTTCCCAGATTCTCTTTGTTAATATGTACCGAAGCAAGAATGGGTTCTTCCGTCTGCGTATTGTCAAATCCGGTTACGGCACAGCGTTCAGGCACCTGAATGCCTCGACTTTGGAGTGCCTGAATGACAATGACAGCTGTATGGTCATTTGCACACACGAATACTTCAGGGATATCCTCCAGCTCCATTCCAGCAATGGATCTCCGGATCTCATCATACTCTGGTCCCAGCAACCCTTCTTGCTGTTCCCCCTCCAACTGCTTCTCTTCCAGCACCGTACGATATCCAAGCCAGCGTTCTCTAAAACTTGCCGCATCGGGCAGTTTCCCGGCAAACTGGAACTTTCTATACCCTTTTCCAACGAGCATCAGAACCAGTTCTTTCATACACTTCATATTGTCCGTAAAAACCGAGTCAGCGTATATGGCAGGGTCTTCATGATCCACCATGACAAGCGGAATACGCAGCCTGTAAATCTCAAGCAATACCGATGTCGAGATGGTGCCCACGGTAATGACTCCGCTGATTGCGTCGGGATTAAGGACCGAGAACATCCGATCTGAAGAGGGTTCTGTCAGCGTTAGAATATCCATTCCCTTCTCATTCAGCCTCTCAGAAATGCCATCAAACACTGGACCCCAGTATAAGGAAGATCGATTCTGAGAACGAATGTTGGGAAACAAAATCAATATCGTGCCTTGTCGCTCCGCTTCTGGCTTCATCTCCGTTGATATCTGTGTCTCGCCCGGATAACGCTTAGGCTCAGTTCTGAAATACCCGAGCTGCCCCGCTGTTCTGACAATCATCTCGCGTGTATGCTCACTCACACCAGGCTTGCCCGTCAGCGCACGGGAGACTGCGAATTTGGACACCCCCGCAGCATCCGCAATTTGCTGCATCGTTACTCTTTTGGCCATCCTACTCACCCGTTTTTCCTAATTTTCCATTCAGTGTAGCATAAAAAATAAAAATCAACAAAACAAGGTTATGTTATTTTGTTTTTGTTAGGTAGATGTTTATCTGTTTCACAAGGTGTACGACATAACCAAAAAAGGCCCTCTCCCCACCTTCATAGAAGATGACGAAAGGACCCTTTGTCTCCAATTATACACTTGGTGCTCCCTGATCGCCGAGTTCCGACTGTAAAACCGGGCGTTTTCTGCGCCAGAAGATAGGCTGTGGAAGTTTGATCTCTGTGATCAGAACACCGACCAACATCAAAGCTGCTCCTGCATACCCTTGCAACGTTAGCGACTCTCCTTGAAAGGTAAATGCAAAGGCTGCTGCAAATAGTGGTTCGAGTGAAAAAATCAGACTTGTTCTTGTAGGAGAGGCATGACGCTGCGCGAGTGTCTGCAGAATATACCCCAAGCCACTACACAAAACACCTAACCCGAGAATGGCTGCCCAGGATTCAGCCGTATCGGGCATACGTGGCGTCTCCAGCATAAATGTAGCTGCAATTCCCCACACCGCCGCAACACCCAATTGAACTGTCCCTAATGTTAATGGATCATGCTTCGGTGTGAACTTGCCAGCAATCATGATATAGATGGCATACACAAGTGCTGCTAGTATGCAGAGAATATCTCCCGTGTGCAGACTAAGCTCATGTTGAAGCGTCAACAAGCCAAGCCCGGTAACTGCAACCAGGATACTGAGCGTCAATCGTTTGTCTGGCATACGACGATGCTGGATGGTCGTTAGGATCGGTACAAAAATAACGGCCAAACTTATCAGGAATCCCGCCTGCGATGTCGTTGTTCGTTGCACACCATAGGTGATGAATACAAATGCAGCGAATAAAGCTGTCCCCATAATCGCTCCTGCCACAAGTGTTCTGCGATCCATCTTAAACAACCGCCGATGAAAAAGAAGTCCTGCGGCAATAAAGGCAATTCCAAAACGAAATGCGACCAGATTCAATTCTTGCATGGACTCCAGGCCCGATTTCATAAACAGATAGGATGATCCCCATATGACCGTTGCGAGCAGCATCTGTATGTCCGCTCTTCTTGTTGCCTGACCTTGATTAACCTGTACACCATTCATCTTGCTTCAACCTTCATTCTATGTATTCTGATCTGTGTGATCGTGCGTCAAAGTAACTCGCCTTGGCAAGTATAAACGATCTCTTTGCATTATAAAAATGAATATTTATAATGTATTATATGAAATAAACTCATGTATCGAAAATGGGAAGGAACGGAACCATTCATGTCACTGATCAAATACGAAATTTTGAATACCGTTGTGGAGTATGGCAGTCTCACCAAAGCAGCTGAAGCTCTGAATATCACCCAATCCGCAGTCAGCCATGCCATCGCAAGTCTTGAGACAGAATGTGGTTTTTCACTGCTCCATCGCGGCCGCTCCGGTGTGCGTGTTACCGCTGAAGGCGAACGTATTCTGGGATACACCCGTGAAATTCTGCGCTGGACGGAACTCATGAATCAGGAAATCTCCCTCATTCGCGGCGCGGAGATTGGTACCGTGCGTATTGGTACTTTCGCCAGTGTGTCCACACAGTGGTTGCCGGGCATCCTGAAACAATTTCGTCTGCGTCATCCCGGAATTGAGATTAAGCTGTGGGAAGGTGATTATGCTGAGATTGAGGGCTGGTTGGCTGGAGGTGCTATCGATCTTGGATTTCTGTCCCTCGGCGATTCATCACCTTTTGAGACGATCCCATTGCAAAAAGACAGGATGATGTGTATCCTGCCTCTGGATCATCCTCTCGCCTCAGAGGAGTCTGTTTCGTTTGATATTCTGCTGGAGCAACCCTTTATTCTGCCCAAGTGGGGCGGAGATAACGAGATTGAACGACTGATCCGGCAGCATGCAGCCAAGCTTAATGTCGTCTATGAAGTTGCAGAGGATCAAGCCATCATGGCGATGGTCCGGAATGGTCTCGGAATCAGTTTGCTGCCGGAAATGGTACTTCAAAATCATACTGATTCACTCGCGCTCGTGCCACTCACTGGAGATCCTTATCGTACGATTGGCATGGCCTGCCCATCTTTGGGTAATCTATCGCCCGCTACGCGACGTTTTATAGAAGAGGTGCAACAGTGGCTTGGCCCTGCTATGTAAATTTGGAGAACTCACTAGCTCTGTAGTTAAGATCGATTTCTCCTATCCGATACTCACAAATTGGATAACACCAAGAGTCAGCAGCAGTACAGATATAATCGCAATCGTGATGCCAAAACCAATCAGGAAGCGCACGCCAGGTGAGCGTTTGTTCCGCTGGCTGCCTCCCAGGTTATCCAGCTTTTGCTCAATCTGATCCAATCTTTCATTTACCTGTTTCAGTTCTTGATTGGAGTTCATTCATACATCCCCTTTTCTGTGTATTCGATCTATTCCCACACCCGATCGAGCTGATCTGCGTAGTAACGGATTGCTCTGTTATAGTCATTGATTCTCTTGTCACTTGATGTGTCCGCAAGTTGCACGAGCAGTCTTTGCATCGCTTCTGCATGTTCACCCAGATTGTAGAGCACCATGGCATAGAAAACTTCAAATTCCCGGTACGCCGGGAATTCTTTCATGCCCGTTTCAAACCAAACCTTCGCCTGCTTATACTGTCCAAGCGTTCGATATGTACTGCCTAGTCCAAGTATTGCACCTGCTCTGTCCTCGCCAGAAAGTCCAAGACTTAGTGCCTTCTCATAATGCGGGACAGCCTCCCGCTCTAACCCAAGCGAATCATGTGCCCAAGCGAGCTGATACCAGACATTGGCATTCTCGGGTTCCTGGACTGTAATCTCTTGCAGTAGTTCAATCGCTTCCTGCACCTTGCCTTCTTGTCTCCATCGTACGGCCTGTTCCAAATTACTCATGCTGTCACTTCCCATCTTGCAATATAATTTCCACATATATGATTCAATTGTTTTATTATACCAAAAAAGCACCCCAGAGAATATGTTGTAACAACTTAAGGTTGTCCAAACGCTATTCCATCGTGTGCTTTTTCATTCGATGCAGCTTGTTATAAAAAATGGACTAAAGCATATTTCCACTGGACACTTCGATGACAGAACGGTGAAATCTCTCTGAAAATGATCTGTTCATCGTCTAATTAAGACCATACCGTATTTGCTACCATGACAATAAATACGAGCATGAGATAATTAACCGAGATCAGAAAGTTTACTTTTGCCCACTTCTCATCATCCTGTGTCTTCAGTCCGCTAAGTGTATGCACGAACCAGATCAGTCCACCGACCAGAGATACAATCAGAAATACCAGACCTACGTAGTTGTAATAATACAACAGAAATACAGCAGGAAGCAGCAGAAAAACATAAGGAATCATCTGAAACTTTGTGCGTTTCACCCCTTTAACCACTGGCAACAACGGGAAGCCCGCAGCGCGATACTCCTCTACCCGGCGAATACCCAATGACCAGAAGTGTGGTGGCTGCCACAAGAATAATAGTGCAAACAGCAACCAGGCACCTGCATCAATCTCATTGGTTACAGCCGTATAACCGATGACAGGCGGCATCGCTCCCGCAATTCCACCCAGCGACGTGCTCCACGTCGAACTGCGTTTCAACCACATCGTGTAAATCACGATGTAAGCGAACCACCCAAGCAGTGCCATCCAGCCTGATAACGGATTCACCAGGAGATACAGTACTGCTAGTCCCACAACACCCAGGATAATGCCATAGCCAAGTACAAACCCTGGCTTCAGATGGTTGATGTAATCCATCCTTTTTTTGGTGCGCTCCATCTTTTGGTCCAATTCACGATCCCAATAATTGTTGATTACACAAGCTGAAGCAATAACCAAAGTTGATCCAATCACGACCATGAGCAGAGATAACCAGTTGATATCCCATTTTGAAGCTACCCAGAATCCTACCGCCACCGCAAACACATTTAACCTTAGTAGTCCGGGCTTAGTTAATGCAATCATGTCTTTAAGCATGAGGCTCCTCCTGAACTATGTAAAAACGCCATTCCAATAATGATACATGTACCTACCATTAATTACAATCGCTTTCATGAATTTGTCATAACCAAAAAGCATCCCTCACCGTTCCAATGAACAGGAGGAATGCTTGAATGATGAATTTCATCTTATTTTATGGGATGTATTGTTGCACAATTTTAGTCACTTTTCCATCCTGCACCGTCAGATGATACGGGAATACGGACAGATCAAGAATACGGGTATTCTCATACAACGATTCGAACTTGGATAATGTCACGGGTTCGTTCCACTGAATGTCTACGCCCTGCATCGTACCATCCCGATCATACAACTGCATCAACACTTCAGCATTGGCACTAACCTCAACTTGTTCCTGCTCTTTGCTGTCATTGACAATATAGTAACCATCTGGAGCACCGTCTATACCTGCTTCTGGATTACGCTGTGCAAAAATTGCATCGGCTTCTTCACCCTGATACCAGCCAATCTTGTCCACTGTCATAAACAATTTGCCGTCTTCTATATGCATACCTTCAACATAGGCTGTAAACATCTCGGAGTTTGCAACTTGAGCTTCTTTCGCAGAAGGTTGTTGAGCATCCGTACTACCTTGAGCATTCGCAGGGGTAAGTAAATATGTAGTCAGCACAATCATACCAAGTAAAGCAACAACTGCACCGATCATTCGTAGTTTCCATTGTTTTGTCGCGTTCTTCATAGGTAACATCTCTCCTTAATATGAACGTTATTATTCCTTAACCGGAAGTCTTGCTTCTCAAACGCTCATGTGAACTATCGATTCCAACGTTCTTTCTTTTCCTATCATACTTAGAACAGGGATTATAAAAGTATCAGCCAGATTAAAAATAGTTACAATGCGCGTCATTACTTCTGTCTATAGTCTCCGTAAACAGCAAAGAACCAATGAAGGCATCGCCATTCAGAGGTTCTTTACTAGGGTGTGTCTTTTAAACTCAGGCAAGTGATACGTTGAAGGATGTCTGTGTCCAAAACATCTTGAAGTCCAAGCTGCCTCGTCCTGACGAATGGTCCAGACAACTAAGGAGCCCAGGACGTCTTTTTTGCTCTTCTGGCGCTCCTTTTATTTTGAAAGGAACATGAGACACGTTATTTGCCAAAATTCCCTGAAACACGAAATTAACGGCCGTTTATACCAATATAGCGCGTCTCAGATTCCTTAGTTTGCTGCGGGACTTTCAAACCCTTGAATAAGACGTCACAGGTTCCCGCATAGATGTTAATCTTAATGATTGGGTGTGGAGCTTTGTGCCAAACGAACGAGCATATGAGCGAGCATGTGACGTTCATCTTCCTTGCCGACATTCCACAGCTCCTGAAGCAGTTTTTCTTCACGATTCCGGGGTTCCTCCCGAGCTGCCAGATAATCCGCTACTTTCTCGGCAATTTTGGCCATCTGCTCCTCACTTAGTCCAATCGATTCTCCCATGGCAATTCGCTTACCCAGATATTCTTTAAATGCATCAAAGTTCTGTAGAATCTGTTCTCTTTCTTCCGGCGCAATCTTCTCGATTGCATTGTCCACCTTGTCCGTTGAAACCTGGCCATCTTTATGGATTACATGATTTTCTTCATTCATTTGAATAACCTCCTGCATAATAGTTGTTTATTGGTTTGGTGCTTTAAACTTAATACTCACTGGTTATCTATAATATAAACGTATTGCAGAAGTTTAATCAGTACGTTCAATTCTGTATAGATCTTCTATATATGAGCAAGTACACGTTTCAAAAGTACTACAGCGGTTAATCGTTTACATATACGTAACGGTGTTTGGATATGTTAATGAACACCTTATACAATATCGAACCAGGAGGAATTTCCCATGCGTGATAAAACCAAACATGAGAAGACAAACGATGAACTTGAACCAGGAGTAAATACCGTTATCCATCCAGACAAAAATAATCCCGGACCAACCGATATGATCGAAGGCGTGGTTGGTGATATCGTGGACAACATTCGCAAAGATTTCTCACATGACTCAAAGGACGAGAAGTCTTCTTCCAAGTCAACGGATTCATCGGATAAACAAGCGTAATCCTTTTCTCCATAGCAAAAGTTAGCTTAAAAAGTCCTCCTGCCATACGCATGGCTTGGGAGGACTTTTTGGTAATAATTGAATAATCAGCCTCTTATCCAGAGGTACATTTCAACGTGAATCCTTTGTCATCTGCTGTAACGCCTTATGAATCCAGATCGCGGCAATGGAACCTTCACCCATCGCAACAGTTGCTTGCTCTGCGTGCAGGCCCAGATCCCCGGCAATCCACACATTTGTCGCTGCCTGCAAGCTACGTGGATCAGCTTCCACATGTTTATTATCTGCGATTACAGCTCCAAGTTGCTCCGCCAGTTCATAGTGTACACGATTGCCTCCAAATGCGATAAATCCACGCTCCGACTCAAAGATCTGACCATCTTCGGTCAGAACACCGGTGATATGGCCATCCTCAATCTGTTGCACTTCCTGAACAGCCGCTTCCAGATAACGCACTCCCGCCTCTTTCATGCTGCGATGCAGCTCTGCAGATATGGGAGCCTGCTCATGATTGATATATAACAGATCATTCGTACGCTGAATTAAAATCATCGCCATATTGGCACCTGGTTCGCCAGATCCCAATAGTACGGTACGTTGATCCTGAATCTCATAACCATCACAATCAGGGCAGACATACACGGTTCGGCCCAGCGTAGGGGTTAGTCCCGGAATGTCCGGAACTCTATCCGTGAGCCCCGTTGCCAATAACACGGTTTTGCTCCTATATTCAGTTCCTGAAGTACCGAACAATTGGATCTTCTCTCCATGACGTCCTGCTTTAACAATACGGTCTTTCTCAAAAGATACACCGGTCCGCTCTGCCTGCATCCTGCCTCGTTCTCTAAGCTCTTCACCGGATACCCCATCGGGGAAACCGAGGATATTATGATAAGTCCGGCACAACGTCGATCTGCCTTCTCCCGCGTCGATTACCAACACCTGATGAGCTGAATAACGTCCAAGCTGAATGGCTGCCTGAAGCCCTGCGAGCCCTCCACCTACAATTATGCAATCAACCTCTCGCATGCTTCTTCTCCTCCTGAACTATATACATTGAACTAAAGAATATTTACATTGGTCACTCCGATGACAGAACAACCTTCCGATCGCTGTTATCCCCAGATTTTTTTAATACCTTTTACAAAGGGTAAATCCGGAGATAAGCGTATGCTTTCGATGCAGCTTTCTTTCAGAAAGCTTTTAGGCGCACGCTTCGCTTCTTCAGGCTCTTTCTGTCCTCTCCGTTATTGTGTAAATGTTTAGCTCAATATATATATATTTTGTCCTTATATACATTAAACCGTTCAGCCAAGCTTAAACGATTCCTCATATTGCTTATCTTATACCAAAACAAACAGACCCAAACCATCCGGCAACATCCCGGTTCGCTTGAGTCTATCAAATTCATGAATATTTAGAAGTTATACGATTCAAATCGCGAAGCATTTGAAATGGCGTTCCATACATCGGCTGTTTCGCCGCCCATATACCAGTAAGCCAGTCCAGCAATTTGCCGTTGCTCACTCATTAACACTTTGGCTGATAAAGAACGACTATCCTCTGCCCATATATATCTTGGCATACCGTTACTGTTGTACCCAATAATATATTGAACCAGAGTTGCATCCCATCGTCTTACAGATCCCGTAGCATGCGCACGCATTCCCTGCTCTGCCAGTGTAATGTCCCAAGAACTGGTTGCTGGATTAACGGAAGACCAGTCCCGTGTATATAACGGAAGGGCCAAAATTGTTTTGGCACGTACCACCTCGGAGAGCATGGTATCCAAAGCTTTTTCCACCCATGGAAGAGAGGCCACAGACCCTGCTTTTGGATCACCATTCCAGTGTTCCTCATATCCCATCAGCACCATATAATCCGATACAGCGCCCAGCTTGGCATAATCAAATGCATCCGTCCAATCTGTACCCAGGTCTGGCGATACATCCACGGAGACAACTGCACCCAGTGCGTGCAACGTTGCCGTCAACGAGGTGACAAATGCCGTTAATCCTTCACGATCCACAGGATCGACATTCTCGAAGTCCACGTTAATGCCGTCCAGTTTATAGGTTTTGACATAAGCGGCTACCTGTGAGATCACTGCCGCTCGGTTGGCCGAACTGGATAACATCTGATGCGTAAGTGCCGAATCGGAACGATTCCCAAGTAATGGCCATAGCTGCCTGTCGGTGGCGGATGCCCAGGAAATCAATGCAGGGTCTGCGTGATCAGTTACTTTCATACTGCTGTTCAGGAAAAACCAGCGCGGGACAAGCGTATTCACTTCAGACTGTTCCACTTGCTTCTTGAACTCAGCTGTAGTGGAGTTATATTGCCAGCCCAGCTGAACGCCAAGTTCATCCCCACGTTGTAACTGCTCAGACCATGTTTTCTTTTGTAAAATGGCATCAAGCATGACGGCTGCTTCTTCCCGCGTTACCTGGTCATGTGGTCGGAACACGCCTCCGCTTCCCCGCATTAGTCCAAGTTGATATACTGTCTGCACATAAGGACGTGCCCAGTCCGAGATATCCGCTGCATCGAAATACGTTGAAGATAAGAGTGATGTCTCTACGGGTTGTTGTTTTAACATTCGCACAAGAAGGGCAGCCGCTTCTTCACGCGTAATGGAAGCATTAGGCTGGAACGTTCCCTGACCCTTTCCTTCCAAAATAAAAAGATTCGTCATGGCGGCAACGTTGCCGTAATACCAAGCATTCATGCTTATATCCTGATAGGGATTTATATTATTTTTTACGGACTTCAAACCTAGCAATCTAACCGCAAACGTCGCAAACTCTGCACGAGTAACGGCTTTCTTCGGTTCAAACGTAGTCTCTGACGTACCGGCAGCAATACCTTTGGCCACCAGATGTGTAATGGCATCCTTAGCGTAACTGGTGTGCGTATCCTGAAACTGTTGCTGCACGCTTGCAGCCTGAACGGTAGAGCCGTATCCAGCCACCGATCCAAGTGTTAATAACCCGCATAAAGCTATTTTCCATATCCGTTGGTTTGTTATGTCTTTTAATCTATTATTCACATCAAAAAGCCTCGCTTCATTGGATTACGATCAACTATCATCGTATCAAATTAAAGCGAGGCCGTATGTGGTTAAATGTTGGGAAATGCGAAGTCTACTTGTGTACTTTTACGCGCTCTTCAATGGGTTGGAATTCTTTCTCACCCGGTGCTGCCGTTGGTTTACCAAATGGCATCTGAGCGATCAATCTCCAGTTCTCAGGAATGCTCCATTCTTGCTTCACTTTCTCATCAATCAACGGGTTGTAGTGCTGCAAAGATGCACCCAGACCTTCTTGTTCCAGAGCAGTCCAGATTACCAGTTGCAACATGCCGTTGGATTGGTTAGCCCAGATTGGGAAGTTATCTGCATAAGCTGCAAAATTTTGTTGAAGCTGTGCGATCGCATTGTTATCTTCGAAGAAGAGAACCGTACCATATCCGCTGCGGAATCCAGTCATTTTCTCTGCTGTGGATTTGAAGGCTTCTTCATTGCCTACCACTTCACGCAAAATTTCTTCTGTGTGATTCCACAATTTATCATGTTGTTCACCGAGCAATACAACGGCACGGGATGTTTGTGAGTTAAAGGAAGTTGGTGTATATTTCACCGCTTCTTCTACGATTTCCTGGATTTTAGCATCCGAAATTGTAGATTCCTTGCTGATCCCATAATAAGATCTTCTGTTTTTCAACGCATCAAAAAAAGTTGTCATTCTTAATCGCCTCCCAATTTTTTTTCAATTGCCAACACAGTAACTATAATATAGTAACATACATTAGTCAACAAACTAATTTATTTTCACTAAATATACATTCACCGAAAACAATTCAACAAGTTTGCCCAATACAGCAATTGAAATTATCCTTCGCCCGTCTTTTTACGATAATCCGCCCGGTATTTCTCTTCAGTAGACGAGTTGCTTTTTGTCTGGTCTTTATTCTTCTCTTCCTGAGCCTCCATATTCAGATCTTCCATCGGAATTGGATCTACAGTCTGTTCTTCTTCATATCTGTCAAGCAGACTTTCGTGCTCTGTCTTATATTGTTCAGGATTGTCACGGGATTGCTCCTGATGGGTATCGCTGTTATTCTGATCCGGTGTGCGCTGTTTCATTCATATTCGCCTCCTCTGGGTTCATTACCTTTCTTTACCTGTTCTGCGTGTCCTCTAAACACAGTGGTATGCATTCCTCAAGCGAAAATCAACAAAAAAAGCCAACCAGACAAGCTGGTCAGCTCAAACAAGACTTCTATGATTGGCGATGCAATTGGGTACGGTACAGATCAGGCGAACATCCCACACTTTGTTTGAACATCCGACTAAAATGCGAAAGGCGTTTGAAACCGGACAATCGACTTGCTTCTGTCACGGTGATCTCAGGCTGAAACTGAAACAAAAGCTTCGCCTGATTGATACGGCGGTCATACAGATATTTGAATATCGTCAAACCTGTCATTTCCTTAAACATGCCTGCCAGATATGGCTTGGACAGATGTAATTCCAGTGCCAAATCATCCAGACCAATGTCCTTCATATAATGGGTATCCACATAACGAATAATGTGTTGGACATGCCGCTCTCTCTCCGATGAGGGAAGTTGTTCCTGGACATCACCCTGGCAGATCTCTGCTACAAAATACAACAGATCACACAGTCTGACATTCATTCGCTCTTGCCTGAAATTGCTCTGACTTTGAGACAGACGATGAAGATCATGCAATAGAGCTTCGAATTCAAAGCGGCTATCTCCCTTCAGATTGACCCGGCAATTTCTGAGTTCTTCAAATGGCCTCAAGACCTCAGCCATACGGTCCGGATGCAGGCTGCTGCGGATTGCAGACGGATCAAAATGCAGTGTGCTTCGCTCATAAGCACTGCCTGGTTTCGGATGCGGTCGATGAAGAGTCAAGCCATGCATCAGCACCAGATCACCCGGCTCCAGGTTATATACCCGGTCCCCTATGATGTAAGTACATTCTCCATCATGAAAATAATAAATCTCATAATGTGGATGTGAATGGAATCCATCTGACTTGCCTGGGTTAAACGTGCTAGTGGATCGGTAACTATACTCCAGTGAAGCACTAAATTGCATCATGCTCGGCACATTCATGCACCTCCTGTTCGGAAGAGGGAAACGATTTGTGTCATGCCCCTGTAGGATATATGAAAGTGAAATTATAGAAGCTGTTTAATACTCTCTTGAATCTCGTCGATGGAGTCGATAGGTTCGAAGCGTCTGACCACACGACCCTCTGCATCAATCAGGAATTTCGTGAAATTCCATTTGATTGCATCGCCGTGTAACCATTCTGGTGCCTTCTCAGCCACCATTAATTTCAATAATTTGGCCTGTATATCTGTTTCATCAAAGCCAGCAAAAGGCCCTGATCTTTTCAAAAAGTCGTAGAGCGGGTGCGCCGCTTCTCCATTCACATCCAGTTTGGAGAACATCGGAAATTTCACACCATAGTTAATCTGACAAAAGGATTCCGCTTCCGAACTGCTTCCAGGCTCTTGCTCTGCAAACTGGTTACACGGGAAACCAATAATCTGAAGCCCTTGATCCTTGTACTGGTCATACAGCTTCTGCATGTCATCAAACTGGTGCGTATATTTACATTTACTTGCCGTGTTTACGATGAGCACAGGTTTTCCTTCATATTGATAGAGCGGGAAACGCTCTCCACTGGTTCTGGTTACGGTAAAGTCGTAGATGGTTGGCATAAGTCTAGTGCACCTCGCGATAGTTATGTAGTCATACAGCATCATATGTCATTGTTAATTATATACGAAGTTTGAACTATTGTATTGGAGAAGATAAGTTACTCTCCCTCACAACAGAAAACCCTTCTGCCACGAAAATCTCTTCGTTCAGCAAAAGGGTTATTATATGGGATCACAGTGACAGCAGTTTCAGCCCTTCACGGCACTTCCGGCCACGCCCTGAATGATATAATGCTGACCCACGAGGAAAACGATGATCATCGGAATAATGCCTGCCGTGGCAGCGGCCATCATGCCGTTGTAGTCCACATTGTTCTCCAGAATAAAGTTCTGCAGTCCGAGCGGCACAGTGTACAGGTCTTTGTCGATCAGGAACACTAGCGCATTCTCATAGTCATTCCAGTGCCAGGAGAAATCGATAATGGCCAGGGTAGCCAGTGCAGGCTTCGCCAAGGGCAGAATCAGCCTGAAGAATATGCGCAGGTGACCGGCACCGTCGATGAACGCCGCTTCCGAGATCTCTGAAGGCACGGACAGGAAGAATTGCCGCAGCATAAACACCCCAAAAATCGTGAATATTCCAGGCAGGATTAATGCCCAATGCGTATTATATATGCCAACCCATTCAAACATCAGGAACTTCGGTACAAAGAGTACCTGCGGTGGCACCATCATCATTGAGAGATAGATCAGGAACAGTGTCTCCCGGCCTTTGAATTGAATCCGTGCGAAGCCATAGGCTGCAAAAGCCGAGAGAAATACAGCTCCGATCGTGCTAATTAGCGATATTTTCAACGAGTTCAGATAATATGTGGCAAAGGTATCCACTCCGCTCCAGACCTTAATATGATGCTCCCAGTTCAGGCTGGAGGGTATCCACTGGATGGGATAGGTGAATACGTCCGCAGGAGATTTGAACGACGTGCTGATCATCCAGATGAACGGCATAATCATCAGCAAAGCAAACCCGGACATCAGAATTGTCAGTATGATTTTTCGAATCTGCGTCAAGGACTCCATGCGGACTTTAACTTTAGGTGAATGTGGAGCTGGGGGCTTCGCACTCGCGGCAATTTGTTTCTCCATAACAATTTCCTCCCCTCCTTAATAGTGAACCCAACGTTTCTGACCGAGCCACTGTAATACAGTGAAGACCATGATGATGGCAAAGAGCGCCCAACTAATGGCAGCAGCATATCCCATCTCGTAATATCGGAAGGCATTCTGGTAGATAAACAGCGACAGGACGGTTGTACTGTTCCCTGGCCCACCCTGGGTAATCGCTTGAATGATACCAAAGTTTTTGATGGTCATGATCAGCCCGGTAATTAGCAACAAAAAGGTCGTTGGACTCACAAGCGGCCAGATCACTTGGCGTATTGTCTGCCAGGGACGGGCTCCATCTATCCGTGCAGCCTCAACCAATTCCTCCGGAATTTCCTGCAAAGCGGCCAGATAAATAATCATGTTGTAACCCAACATGAACCAGATCCAGATGATATCAATCGCATACATGGACCATTCGGTTGTTGATAACCAGCCGGGTGGATTCGTAATACCGATTCCCCGCAAGAAACCATTAATCGGCCCCGATGTTGGCTGGAACAGCAGCATCCAGACAAAAGCGATGGCAACGCCGCTGGTGATATAGGGCATGAAATAGAGGGCACGCAGCGTTTTTTGCCAATACACCGACTTGTTCAGCGCCACCGCCACGATAAAAGCCAACCCCATTGATACCGGAACCGCTAACAGAAATACAAATGTATTTCGCAGCGCCACGCCAAACAGATCATCATTCAACATCCGGCGGATATTGTCCAGCCCTACGAAATTCGTCTCCGGGCTCATGAATTTGTAATCAGTGAACATGAGATAGAACGAATAGACAGCCGGTATAATAAAAAACAACAGCACGCCAATCATATTGGGCCCAATAAACAGATACCCGAGTCTGCTCTGCCGTTTCATCCAGGATTTATGCATATGCTCCCCCACTCCTTAACATCTGTTCTGGAATTAAGCATAACAAGATGTCCTCTAACATTTAAGGAACATAACCCTGTACCTGATATCACAGATATATGTATTTCGGCAGTGCCTTTCGGGAGAGAAATAACATGGAATTGTTCTATTGTTTATATAGAAAAAACCGCCCCATTGGGACGGCCTTTGGACTCATTGCTTTTGCAATCTATTGATTCTGTTTCAGCCAGTCATTATGTCGTTTGACCATGTTCTGTACCGTTACTTCGGCAGTCTGGTTACCGAGGAAGAACTTTTCATACTCCTGTGCACGCAGATCGACCACTTCCTGCGCAATGCTGCGGACAAACGTAGGTGTCTCGTCACCGTACAACACAAATTCCAGAGACTCTTTATCATAAGAATCAGCATAATCGCCAAGCAAATGATCAATGGCAGTCTGCTGATCAACGGCATTCGATGAAGGCAGACGTCCACCCGCAGCCATCGGCATCATTCCCCCATCGGCGTACCATTTCAGGAACTCCCATGCGGCTTCTTTATTTTTCGACTTGGAATTGATCGCAATAAAGTCACCCAGTCCTCCACTCTTCACCATATCCGCTTCCTCTGCAGCCAGTCTCGGTACAGGGGCAAAGGCGATTTTCCAATCCCGAGGGAACTCAGTCATATTGTTGGATGTACGGATCAGCCATTCGCCGATATTAATCATGGCAGACTCACCGCCAAGGAACATGTTTTCCACCGGCATTTTGGAAGTCAGCTGCTCCCCGAGTGGAGGCGTGGTTGCATCCTCCTTCATCATCCCGTTCAACGTCTCCAGCCATTTGGTAACGAGTGGATCATCGAGGTTGGAAGAACCGTCTGCCTTAACATAACCGTTCTTCACCAGAACGGAATCGAGCGGGTCTACATAGGAAGCGGTATGCTGCACCAATCCGTACTTGAAGCCAGCTGTCTTCAGTTTGAGTGCATATTCACGGGCTTCATCCCATGTCCAAGCTTTCGGTACACTCAGTCCGGCCTGATCAAGCGCTTTCATATTTAAAGCGAAGAAGGCAGCGTTTTTCTTGGTTGGCATCCCGTAATATTTACCGTCCACTTTCCAGGAAGCCGCATCTTCACCCATTTTCTCATCAATGTTGTAGTCGGTGAACTCGCCCAGATCCAGCGCTGTCCCGCCCTTGATGCGTTTATCCAGATTTGTAAGGGTATAGTTGACATACAGGTCAACGTTCTGCCCGGTGGACAGCGCCGTATCCAGCTTCAGGTTGCCATCATCGTCATTCACAAACCGCACATATTCCACCTGAATATCAGGATGCTCCGCATTCCAGGTATCCACCACTTCCTGTGGACCATTCTCAGGCGGCACCGCGCCCCACATGGTGAGCTTCACTTTTCCCTCTGCCGCTCCACCTCCGTTATCTCCACCGTTCGTCTCATTTTTACCTACACAGCCGGCAAGTAATCCCAGCATCAGCGCGCCTACGATTAACCCCGTTAATCCTTTTTTGATTTTCATCTGGTCACATGACCTCCCTGAATTGAAGTGTACCTTCCGTTACATCGTAGCAGGGACCTTGCTGGGTTCATAAGATACATATCCATGATTCGGATTGAACAAAAATGCGGATTTACTTGTGCTTGCCTGAGCACTCGGTACACATATTCCTTCTACTCATCCTGTGAGTCACGAACGATGGCGATACTGGCTGGGCGTGCAACCGGTCCAACGCTTGAATATTTTGATGAAATAATTATCACTTCCGAACCCTACCCGGTAACCAATCTCCTGTACAGGAAGGTCCGTCTCACGCAAGTATTCAGCCGCTTTCTCCATCCGTACCCCATGCAGGTAATGAATCAGGGTATGACCGGTTTTCTTTTTGAACAGAGCACTCACATAATTCTCGCCCATCATCACATATCGTGACATGGATTTGACGGTAATGTCCTGGTCGTAATGCTGTCCGATATACTGAATTATTTTGCTAATCTCCGGATGCTTCACAATCGGCTCACGAACAGGTGTAAATGGAAGATCCGTATCAGACGGGGGCGCAGAAGAGACCGTAAGAGAATTAGGCAAATCAGGCGTTGATGGGAGAACCGGTGTGGAAGGTGGCACTTCATGATGATCTGTCTCTGTCCGGGCTTCAGTTGAAGCTCCCAGTTCTGCACTTACTTTACGGAGTGTATCACGCAGTGAATTCACACTCATGGACAGTTTCAAAATATAATTGGATGCCCCGTATTCCATTGCCCGGCGTACATATTCGAACTCCCCCATACAGGTGAGCATGACAAATTTGGTTTTTAACCCGGCCTGACGGGTCTGTTTAAGTAATTCCAGACCATCCATACCTGGCATGACAATATCGGTCAGTACCAGATCCGGTGTATCCTGTATGATCATCGCCAGCGCTTCGGTCCCATTACCGGATTCTCCGATGACCGTGAAGCCCAGCTCTTCCCAGGAAATAATCTCTCGCACCGACTCACGTACAAATACCTCATCTTCTACAAGTAATACTTTCCACATGCCAGATTCCCCTCTCCAGTCGGCTAGTCAGATCGCTTCTGTACGTACGGCGTCGACAATAAAAAAGGAATGCTGAACCTCACTAATGTCCCCGGCTTGGTATCAATCACTTCGAGTTCACTTTGGCCTTTGAACAATAATCGCAATCGTTCCTTAAGGTTAGACAGGCCGATCCCCAGACGTGTGCGAGTCATCTGCTGACGCCGGGATTCCTCCATTCCAATTCCGTTGTCTGCCACCTCCAGCATCAGCTTTCCTGTGTCTTGCCTGTAAATTCCGATGCGGATCTGACCAAGTTGTTCCAGTGGCCCGACACCGTGATGAATGGCATTCTCCACCAGTGGCTGCAAGCTCAGCTTGGGCACGAGCGCATATTCCAGTTTATCGTCAAATTCACAAGTCACCTCAAAGCTATCGCGGTAACGAATCCGCTGAATATGAAGGTAGGCTTGAACCAACTCAATCTCGTCCTTCAGGTATACCAATTCGACCTGTGAATTCAGGCTGACTTCCAGTAATTTGCCCAAGGAAACACACATCTCGGAGATCTCTTCATTCCCGCTGCGGATCGCGCTCCATTTCATTGTATTCAATGTATTCAGGAGAAAGTGCGGATTCATCTGGGCCAGAAGCATATGAAAATGTACCACTTCCTTTTGACGTTCCTCCGCCTTGAGTCTGTTGATCATCTGATTAGCATCATCCAGCATCGTATTAAACGTGCGTGTCAATTCCAATACTTCCCCACGGCTGCGGCCTTCGGGAATACGAATCTTGAGGTTTTTGCGGACAACCTCCTTCATCTTGTTCTGTAAGTGCGACAAGGGGCGCGTAAACGTTGCCGAGATCATAAAAGCCATCACTACAAATGCTCCTGTGAAACCAAAAAAGGTCAGAAAGTAACGTTGTTTAAGCTCGGATATCTCTGTAAACAGGATGGAAAGTGGAATGCGATTCACCATATACCAGTCCAGTGATTCGATGTACACGTAGTTAATCAGCGTATCCGAGGCTGGATCGGTCAGGTAAGCCTGTGCCGGATGAAGAGCTATTTCACGCGTAACCTCCGGGGAGAGCACCGCTGTTTTGGATGAACTGGTGATGGTCTCTCCACTACCTGTAATAAGGTAATACTCCTGGTTACTCTGTGAATCCTTCAACATGGTCTGGAACCAGTAGGAATAATCAATGCTAATTCGTGCCAGCCCGTATCGCTTGCCGCCGCTATCTTTCATGTAAGCATACAGCGACAACAGATATGGGCTGGAAGATAACTCTCTAAGCACAGGGTTGGAATCCCGTGCATCCCAGCGATAGAAGAGTTCTTCCGGTTGAAGCGAGTGTGAATCCGCACCGCCTTTTGGAATGGTTATTTCCCCCAGACGCTCACGGAATTGTTCCAGATAGGGGCCATACGTCAGTGCTTTTTTGGGCAAATACGAAGTGTAAACGCTATCATGAAAATCCAGCAAGGTAAAGTACACCGAAGGATTATATAGGAAAAAACTGTTGTTGATCATCTTGAACTTTTCTTCTACCAGCGACTTGTTCTCAAGCGGCGTACGACTGTCCGGGGAGGTTAGCACATTTCTTACCGCGGAATCCTGTTCCAGAAAAATGAGCGTTTTGAAGGCAATGCTCATCTGGTCCTCCAGAGAGCGATACATCTGGACTAGCTGCTCATGACTCTGCTCACTGATTTTCTGCTCGACCAGGGATTCAATTTGCTGATAATTGTAGACATTCAATGCACTGAACGGCAAAAGAATCAACACCACAAATGCACCGAACAGGCGGTATCTGAGCCGCTGTGGCAACCAACTCTTCCAATTTGGCTTCTTCATTCCTTAGTGCTCGCTCCCCTACAATTAATGACCCCATTATAGCACCTGCCTGCCATTTACAGCCGGAGTCGAATGATTTGCATGGATTTGTGATATTCGCTACCTGCATCCATGTGAACTACACAGATATGTTCTATTGGTGTAAGCAAGAAATGAATGAGTGAATGGATGGAAGGCTGGATGGACGAGACCCTTACCTCATACTTGATGTCGTTTTCGATACTCTGAGGGACTGATTCCTATGGTGGACGAAAATACACGGCTCAGATAAAATCCGTTCTCATATCCACATCTCTCAGCGATCTGCGTGAGAGTCAGACGGCTATCTGCCAGCAAAGCTTTTGCTTTTTTGAGACGAATCGCTTTCAGATAATCGGATGGTGTCTCTTGAAAGGCCTCCCGGAACCTTCGGGTGAGCTGGACTGGACTCAAAGCCAACTGTTCGGCCAACGTTCGAAGACTGACCGCCTCTCCCGCCCATTCCTCCAACAATACTGCCGCTTCAGCCATGAGGGCATCCTCCGTGAACTTCGTTTCCATTAGCCTGCTCTGTCTGCGCTCCCATTGATATAGCCGCCACAAATCCAACATCAAGTGGGTTTTCCATCCTGTTGTAGCATCATCGTTGTCCTCACTCGCCTGACGCAGGTAGGCATATGTTGAAGCCAGACGCTTTGTATCATTAATGAGGGATTTTCCGATTGGCGGCAGGAGACGCTCATCCTCTGCGGAGTTACAACGGAACAGCATATAGTGAAACGTCAGCGGGGTTACCGTCTCTCTGCGAAAAGGAACGTGGGGCGGACATAACACCAGATCAGCAAAACCCGCCTCTCCGCTCTGTCCATCAATCTCGTAACGAAATACACCCTCTTCAACGGCAAAGACCACCCAAGCGTCGTAGATATCTTCTGTCAGAGCAAATTCAGCTTTCTTCTTCCAGTAGATGTGATTAAGGAGGTCCATGACACACCTGCCTTTGTTATGAAATAAAGTATATGCTCGATGATAATATAGTGTATTTGAAAAGTAAATATATAGAACTAATATGAAATTATAGATATGAAATATGAAATCTGAGCTTAGGCTCATCCATATTCAATGAGAGAGGTGTTCACATGAAGCACGAACTCGTTAAACCGGATATCACCGTCATCGGGGGCGGGCTTGCTGGCGTATGTGCTGCCATATCTGCTGCCCGGCTGGGCCAACATGTCGCTCTGGTACAGAATCGTCCTGTACTCGGTGGCAATTCCAGCAGTGAAGTACGCGTGTGGGTCTGCGGCGCTACCGCCCACGGAATTAACCGCTATGCCCGCGAGACGGGCATCATGGGGGAACTATTTGTAGAGAATCAGTATCGTAATCCTGAGGGCAATCCTTATCTCTGGGACTTGATCATTCTGGAAGCCGTTCGAGCTGAATCCAACATTAACCTGTATCTGAACACGGATGTACATGAAGTCGAGGCCACTGGGGATGAAGAGGAACGCATGATTACCTCTGTTACCGGGTGGATGATGGGTTCTGAACGCAAAATCCGATTCGAGAGTCAGATCTATATAGACTGTACGGGCGATGGGTTGGTTGGCTTTCTGGCAGGTGCCAAGTTTGCACTTGGTCGGGAAGCCCGCAGCGAATATGGCGAAGAGTGGGCACCAGAGGTAGCTGATCAGATCACGCTGGGCAGTACACTTCTCTTCTATACCAAGGATGCTGGTGCGCCTGTCCGTTATATCCCGCCTTCTTTTGCCAAAGATATTACACAGACCAGCATTCCGATTCGCCGGGTCATTCGCAGCGGGGATTCCGGTTGTCATTACTGGTGGATTGAATGGGGCGGTGAACATGACACCGTTCATGACAATGAGCTGATTCGTGATGAACTGTGGTCCGTGATCTACGGGATCTGGGACTATATCAAGAATTCCGGCAAGTTTGATGCCGACAATATGACGCTAGAGTGGATTGGTTCTCTGCCTGGCAAAAGGGAGTACCGCCGCTTCACGGGTGACTATGTGCTCACCCAGAACGATATTATCAGCCAACGGGAATTCCCGGATGCCGTTGCCTTTGGCGGCTGGTCCATTGACCTGCATCCTCCGCAGGGCATGTACGCCGAAGCGAGTGGCTCGAAGCATATGCATGCCGATGGCGTATATCACGTGCCGTTCCGCTCGTTGTATTCCGCGAATGTGCGGAATATGCTCATGGCCGGACGCGACATCAGTGCATCACATGTCGCCTTCGGCACGACCCGCGTCATGGCAACATGCGCGGTCATCGGCGAAGCCGCGGGTACAGGCGCGGCGCTCTGCGCGGCCATGGGGGTGTCGCCGCGCGAGCTGCACGCGAGGCATCTGGCGGTGCTGCAGCAGACGTTGCTGCGGCAGGACGCTTCCATCATCGGGGTGCGCAGCCACGATGAGCTGGATCTGGCCCGGCGTGCCAAGGCTACAGCCTCCAGCACGCTGACGGGCATCGCCCTTGAGCAGCCTGGCGAGACGTACCCGCTGGGTACGGATGTTGCCCTGCTGCTGCCTGTGCATCCAGTGCTCAGCGGCCTGGAGCTGCTGCTGGATGCATCCAGCGATACCGCGCTGACGGTAGAGCTGTGGGATACGGGGCGTAAGGAGAACTACGTCCCGCATTTGTTACAAGTTACGGCGACTGTTAACGTTACAACGGGAAATTCGCAGTGGGTGAAGCTTCCGCTCGAATGGCGACCGGAAGAACCGCAGAATGCTTTTATAATCATCCGCTCCAATAAAGCCGTCTCACTCTATCATTCGACAGAAGCACACAGCGGGGTGCTGATCTTCTTCAAAACAGAAGAAAACCACGTGTCCAAAAATCTGGAGGACCACGCCACTGATCAGCCTGTCGTATTATGGTCCATGCAAGGGTTGGCGCGTCAGCCCTTCTGCTGTCGTACCCTCTCTGAGACCACGGCCTATTCAGCGGACAACACGATCAACGGTTACCATCGCCCTTATGGTGGGCCGCAACAGTGGATGTCACAGCCGATGCAGTCTGGCAAGCCAGAATGGGTACAACTGACATGGGAAGAGCCACAAACCTTGACTGAATTGCACTTGACGTTTAATGATGATGTGAACGAGGATTTGGTTAATTTACATCACCATCAGACCGCATTCCGTGTGATGCCTGAGCTGGTGTGTGATTATCGAGTGGAAGTATTGAATCCGTCTGATGAGTGGATCAAGATTATAAACGTATTGGAAAACCGCAGAAGAAAAGTCATCCATTCCTTGGATACACCTGTGTATGTGCAAGCGCTTAGAGTAATCATTGATGCTACTAATGGCAGCAGGTATGCGGAATTGATCGAGATTCGGACTTACGGGCAAGCTACACGGTAGAGGACTCTGAGCGTATTCATTTTGTTAACTGATTATGGTCCTGCTCAACATATACGTTGGATATTTACGGTACGAATTAAACATGTCATATGTATAAGATTCTCCACTCCTGAACGAGAACTGCTGGCAATAAACAGGTTGTCTTGATCTTCAAGACAGCCTGTTTATGCGTTATAACGTTTATGTGATAGATAGAAGCGTTTTATGTTCTCCAGTAATTCAGTACTTGTTGAGCGTGCAGATTTATTGATTCGGATAAGTTTCTTTTAAGAACTCAACAGACTGCACGATTAGCGCTTTCAACACATCCAGATGAATGTCCGCGACCTTGTTGATGTACACACATGCTTTCCCTGTTGTATGTTTTCCAAAGTCCTTTAATAGATTTTCTCGCTCGCTATCCCCTGTGGCAAAATACAAACTGATCTTCGCCTTTCGTGGCGAGAAGCCCACTAGTGGTGCATCTCCTTCGTGACCCGATTCATATCTGTAATGATATGCACCGAATCCAATTATACTCGGTCCCCACATTTTCGCATCATAACCTGTCCTCTCCGTGAAGATATCCAATAATTGATAAGCGTCTTCACGTTTCTTTGCATGCTCGATCTGTTCAATAAATTCAATGACACTTTGGTCTGTTATTATTGTTTTAAGTTTGTACATTGAAGTGATCACTCCTTAATTAAGTCCAATCCTCAAAATGCTTTTCCAGAAAGACAAGCTCTTTCTCATAGTGTGCGAGATGACCTTCCTCTACCATTTTCATAAAAGCATGTTCCCCAGCAGCTGCGCGATCTGATAGTGTTTTACACATAAAACGAATGCGTGATATAACCCATTCCTTCAGGTCTGTGGGCACACTCAGTCCATACTTGCTCATAAATAATGTAATGCGTTCTTTTCGCACAGATCCATGCGCCTGGCTAGAGTAAGGCATAACACCCTTTCCATCCATCATTGGTGAGAAATCTGCGAGTGGAACGGACGTGTACAAGGCATAGGCGATATCCCACAGACGAGGACCCGGACCTGCCATATCAAAATCAATCACTCCTTGAGGACGGCCGTCCCTGAACACCATATTATACGGCGCAAAATCATTATGACATACAACTTCATCTTCAGTTACGCCTGGATATCTGTTCGTTGATACTGATGTTGTTGTAAATCCAACGGTCGCATCATGGTAACTTCTCAACAGTTTCGCGACTTCAATCAAAGATTCGTCTGACCACATATACTCTTCTAGATCAGGATAATCATTGCCTGGAACGATGCCTTCGAGGTAAGAAAGTACTTCTCGCCCTTGTTCATCTATTCCCAGAAATCGAGGGACATGATCATAACCAACCTTTTCGAGATGTAAAAGCAGTTCATGCACGTATGGATTTGGTTTGGCATACCGGCGAACCGTCTCACCTATTCTGACAACCTGATTCACATTACCTCCCGATAACGCTTCCTCCTGTTCGGACACTTTCATCCCTCCTCAAGCTAAACTTCCTTGCTATGCCCATGATTACGATTTTTCTTATAACTCCCCGGGAATCCCGCAACCAATAGTATGAATCCAACAAAGAACATGAAGTATACGAGTAAACCTGTTGGATGCTCGTTCGTCTGAGCAAACTGGGGTACGTTAGTCCCTCCTGAAGCATATCCTGCTTCTACTATAGCGACAGATACTCGTATTGAAATTCTCTCCATTGTCGAAATGAACACACTGCCAAGCATGAGGACTACACCCAAAATCTTGTTAATATTATTCATTTAATGCCTCCTTCTTGAGCCGTCCACTATTTTATGAGGTTATCTACTTAATGTCTTTCGATTCTCTAGTCCATATTCCTGCATTTTATATTAACGGTCCGTTCCTATATCATATCAAATAGCGGCGTCATCACTGACGCCGCTGTTAACGCTCTCTGAATAAGTTACGTAGCTAACACTTGGTGCAGATCCATACTATTTTGGAAAAAGGCTGACCGTTCAACATAATACAGATCGTACATCTGTTCATTCATATTGATCCGTTGATATACATCTGGATACACATCATTGGCTAATTTCACATAAGGCAGTTTTTGTACGGCTTTTCTGGATCTTATATTCTGCTTGCGTATCTTCATAAATACCGTTTCAATCCCATGTTCCAGAAACAATTCAACAAAGAAGGCTGATTTGGCTCTTTGGCTATACCCATTTCCAAAAAACGGTGATCCAATCCATGTGGCTAAAAAACCGGTTCGATGCTCAATATGATATAGATCAATGGTACCAATAGGCTGCCCTGTTTCATTCAAAATCGTTCGGGATATCACTGTCTTTTGTTCTTCTTCAGCCATCAATTGTTTCGTCAGGAATAGATATTCCTCATACGATTGGCATGCATAACGAACGTAAGGAGAAACTGCGGGGTCCATCATTAAGCTGTACAGTGAAAGGCATTCCTGCAAATCACGTTTTTTTAACATTCTGTCTACCACCTAGTCCTTTTAGTTCGCTATATCAAGCAAATTAAGTATATAAAAGGTAGTGTGGGATTTAATGAATTCTGTATGTGGCTTATGTAAAATGCATTGGTAAATGTTGTTCAACTTTATCTCAGTGTAGCACAAAAAACGGCATGTCCCTTTTGAAGGAACACGCCGTTTGCACGAATGCAGATAGACAGTAAATTATTGCATACCTTGCATGATCGCATTAATGATATTTTGCTGAGTCACGGTATTATTTGAACGGTTAAATAATGCGAATCCATGTTGACCATTGTGCCCGTTATCCCAATACACAGGAACCATTTTGTATTTCTTGGCTTTTGCTGTAACTGCTTTGGCATATGCAGCACGATAAACATTGTTGCTGGAATCGTAAGACGTTTTATCAATGGAACCGAACTCACCAATCACTACAGGATAGCCCTGAGTCACAAATTTGTCGTACATGGACTTGAATTGCGATTCAAGATAATCCTCTTGTCCCCAAGTAGACTTTTTGGCAGGATTCGTAGAAGTTGCACCCCACTGTGTGATATTGCCGTTTTCCTCACCTGCAAAATCCCACGGAGAGTAATAGTGTGCCGAGATCATGATTCTCTTCTGCGAACTAGGAATAGCCGAGGATCTGTAATTATCTGTCGGAAGAGTAAAGCCATAATTACCAACAGTGTAGTCAATGTTGGTGTTCCAGCCTGGAACTAGCAACCATCTGGCATTGTTGTTACCTCCAGTCTGACGAACCGTATCCACGAAGATTTGGTTGTATGCGTTCAGATTGGTGTAATAGGCCGAGTTTGGATTGCCATAGTTACCATCAAAAACTTCGTTCATGGATTCGAAAATAAGGCGATCATTGTAGTTGCTAAACTTGGTGGCAATCTGCTGCCAAACCTTCTTATATTTTTCCTTAATGGCAGTCTGATTGCCACCATTCACGAGCAGCCATCCACCCTGTACGGAATTATACCCATCACCATGAATATTGATGATCACATACAGACCTTCATTGTACGCATAGTCCACGACTTGCTGAATTCGATTCAGCCATGCCGCATTAATTGTATAATTGGGAGCGCTTCCAATGTTGTTCAAATAGGAAACGGGAATACGAATGGATTTGAAGCCTGCCGCTTTTACCTTTTTGATTAACTCTGGAGTTACCGTAGGATTGCCCCAAGCTGTCTCATTCGGTGTACCGTTCACCGCTGCTTCCAGCTGATTGCCGAGATTCCATCCTGCACCCATCTCAGACACTATTTGCGAAGCGTCCGCTGCTGATGCTTTAGCGCTCCATCCGGTAAAAGCTACCGCAGCCACTAATACCAGTGCCAAGCTGCTGATGCCAAATTTCTTCCATTTTTCGAACATAACCATACCTCCGCTTATTCTATTATTTTTAACAAGCAGTGCAGTTAATCTATGCATACAGATTGAATGATTCGAGAATACGTGCCTCCTCTCTCTATCGATCAAACAAATGAATTCTTCGTCCGACACCAACATAATAACACATTTATGGAAAATAAAGCGATATCTTTATTGTTTTTTTTGACTATTTACTACAAAATAATCCATCTATCCATTTAAGTGGATTGCTTGAATTTGTTCTCTATCAAAATCAATAATCATGATGTGATCGCGCAAAATATGATCTCCGCAAGATATTGTTGCGCCGTAGTCGGTTATACTGTTAAATGTGATATCCACACGATAGACTTCAATCTCATTCAACCAATTTTGATGTACTTTTTCCTGAAGTTCATTCTCATAATAATCTCGAAAGACAGTCTCACAAGTTGAAAACCACTTAATGTAGTCTTCTATTTTATGAATAATTGAATCTAACGGTGTATTTGTGGACACATATATTCGGACGTCATTTAAATCCTCATCCTGTATGCAATGTTTGAATATTTGCACTGTATTTTGCAGAGTGTAACACCGGTAACTCTCATCACTCTCTTCTTCAAGCTCAATGAATTCACTTAACAATATGATCTTACTCCTCTCAATGCATATTATAATAGCCCATTTAACCACTTTACGAATTTTTCTTTCTCTTCAAACTGTGGGTAATGCGCTGACTCGTTGAATATAATGAAGTCTTTGATCGGTGCATCCAATACGTCAAAATAATCACGTGCTGCATTCGCAGTGGTCATATAATCATATTTACCCATTACAAAATAGGTAGGAATCTCCAGATGATCAACAATATCAGGTAAATTTTGATCAAATGCTTCCTTCAGTAAGATGTCTTGTGAACTAAACATCCCTGAATAAAAGCGAATCATATCCAGTCCATTGTATTCAGGATTTAAAAGGAATCCTGAAATATAATCTCTATTCTCATGGATGAGCCTGGCTGCACCACCGTACTTTTGCAACAACATTCTAGGTGTAAGTTCCTTTCCTTGCTCAATCGAGCCCGAACTAGCTCCAGTTTTTTAACGTCCTCTGCATTACCGGCTTGTTTCGCTTATTCGTACGTGTACTCCAAACTTTCCAGTTCGCTCTGAAGCGTATTAGCCATCTGTCCAATGCCGATATAAGCGTGAAACTGAGTGGGTGCTTTAGCCGCAGCTTTCATCCCGATGTATGTACCAAATGAATGACCAATTAATATAACCTTCTCTTGACCTAACTCCTTAGATACATAATTCCTTAACGCTAACAAATCATCTACTAATACATCTGTTGTGAGATTCGAGTAATCCTCAAAAAAGTGATAGGACTTCCCACTCCCACGTTGATCGTAATGCACCACCGTGAAGTGTTGCTCAAGCTCTTTCTGATACTTCCTTACGTATGGAATCTCCGAGCATCCCGGCCCGCCATGCACAAAAATCAGGATAGGGTTAGTCCGATCAACACCCCTGATCATGACTTCATGTCCTGTACCGTTAATTTCGACCTGCTCTAACATGCTGATGCTGTTTTCACCTTTAATTTTGGGTGTCCATGTGGGAAATATCAGAGCTACTATAACCATTAAAATAATACTAAGTATGCTGTATTTGAGTGTTTTACGTATTTTTTTGCGCATGTAATGCTCCTTAAATAATAAGTTTCATTTGTAATTCTACCAGCGATTCCTTTATCGTAACGGATACAACAATTCAACGGGTTCTATCATCAGCTCTTCGTGGAAGATGTAATTGTGATCAGCTCCAACGATACAGAGGATTCGTTTTCCTGGATGAGCTTCAATTGTATTTTTGACTCTTTGAACCATAATCTGATTACGGACCACCCAGCGAAAGTTCTGTGCCTTCGCGTTTACCTGATGCAACCATTCATATTTTTGTCTGGTTACACGATCGAACTCCTTTGAATTAAAAGGGATTTTGCCAAACCTTGACGTCTCCATTTGCTCTACAAACCAATGATCATCCCGTTGTTCAAGTGCTTTGCGTTCCACGCCCGAATAACCGTTGAATGGATCAAAAGCATTCCACACATCCAATTCAAACCAGTCAATAGGGACAAATGGGATGTTATGCTCCTCGCATAAAGGGAAGACCAATTCCCAATACTCACTAGCTGGTTCTCCCCAGTATCCTCTATCATGTTTGTCCTTCAGATACCTCATCCAACTCTGCGGATGAACTTCACCACAAATGAGATCTGGTTTAAACTCAGTAATCACATCCTTGTAAAGAGAAAGGGAACAATGATATCGCTCCCTGAGTTCAGGATTATGAATGGTGCCAAGTATCCCAACCGTTGTCATGTGCCCAGCTCCTTTATCATATATATATCGTTCGGCTCTTTGTCATAAAGTTCTTGATCGATGTCGCTTGCAATCTGGCTGCCCTGACTTTTATAAAAGGATACCGCTGATTTCGTCTCTGTGGAGGAGATATACAGATACTGTGCACCACGTTTCTTAGCCTCTTCACCTAACTCGTTTAGAATACGTTTACCAATACCTTGTCTTCTGTACCCGCGTGAGACATACATCAAGTCAACTTGTAATTGATTTCGTTCTTTTCCTCTATATTGATGTGCCAGCACACCAAATCCGATTAATTGATCGTCAGCAAACGCACCATATGCCATGCCACCTTGTTCTAATTCGTACACATATCGATTTTGAATCTCTTTCAAAAGCATCTCATCCCAGTTTGAGCATTCATGATTTTGTTCAAGCTCAACCAATCGGTTCTCTCTCATTTCATAGATGAGATCAATATGTTCCGAACGATCTATTTCCTGCAGCTGATTCATATCATCAAGGGTCAACGTTCTATACGTTATCATGGTCATTGCCATCTCTCCTTCCCCATGTTATTTCTAAGATCCTATGGCTTTATAGATCGAAGTCTGTATTTATCAAAGACCCTTTTATCGTACAAAATAGTGTATTCCTTGTTCTCTTCAATTAGTTTTGACATATCCATTGGAACGGCTATTGTTCGTTCGTGATACTTAAATCAGTTTATTTTAATTTCAGGTAACTCATTCAAATGATTTATTTCGATAGTGTATTTCTTAAGCTTATGGTTCTCAAGTCCATCCCATCTGTCTGAGAAACGATATAACATATCTCCGAAGTTCATCCCTTCAGGTAATACATCCACAAGCTTTATTTCATCGATTTCAGACTCCGGTAAGCTCTCCAGCGATTTAACCTCAGCATAAGAAACCATACCAAAGCTCCCATTCCATTCATATACACCATAAGGAGTTAATTCGAAGCGTACTGCCCCTGTCTCTTCATAGAGTTCTCGACTCGCCGTGTGTAAAATGGTTTCCCCTATTTCTTTGTTGCCTCCTGGGATCTCCCAACCTCCTCTTTTCCTATTTTTTATAATGATGAATTTATTGTTGTATTTAGCGATCATAACTGCAAATTTGATTAACTCTGGATCGAGTTCATAGATCAAACCAGTGGCTCATGTTATCTCTCCTATAAACAACTATTCTTCAATATAAAATTGTTAAACCAATGAAGTGATAACAAGCTATCATTGGATATAATTGTAGTGAATACCGCAACCAATGGTAGCTCTTGGTTAACAAATATGTATTGCCCTCTGACATGTTGAGTCTGTCATTTTATTTCCAACCTGTAGATCACTTCATCATCTGAATTGGTTCTATTCTCACTAATGAAAGACATGCTCTTGTACAAGTTCTGTGCTATTTCGTTATCCCGTTCAACCGTTAATGAAATAACCTTGCATACCGGATGCTGTTTTGTAATGTAATCTAAAATGGCTCTTATAGCGCGCTTTCCCATTCCTTTGCCTTGATAGAATTGATCGATTTGAAAACCACCAATCCAGTAATTATCTGTACTATTGGGAGTATAACTTAGATAAAAGAAACCAAAAACCTTCCCATCGATCTCAAGTACGTAAGGATCAAATGCTTCATCCCACGGTTTTATATAGGCGTAAGCTATCCCCTCAATAACAGATGGAACTAATGACGCTTGGTGTTCATACAAAGAGATCTTCAGCGCCTCTTCCCAATTCTCTCGTGTGACTGGTTGTATTTTTATATTCACCACTGTATCTCCTCTTTCGACATTCCTTAATTCATTCTAACGTTCTTTTCACTCTCACTTACATCCGCTTCCAAATGATGTTCAATCAACTGTATCACTTGTTTTTTATTCTTCGTGATTGTTGCAGTCTTATGGTTTTCATTAATTGAACATATAACTTCTTCTATATTATATTGATGGTTCCATTTCACAATCATCTTGCATAAGTTCTTGAATGACTGCTTGTAATTCCAAGGTTGCAAGCCCATTCTGGACAATACAAACCTCTTTATAATCCGATAATCTCTAATGAAAACATTTGGAGCTAATACAAAAATCAAATCCGCTTCCTGGATGGACTTTACTGTCCAATCTTTGCACTGTACTCCTTCTATGATCCAAGCCTCTGAACTGACAATAGATTGGACAGATTCATCCCTAACACTTTCAGGATATCTCAGATTTTCTGCGCTTCTGTCCCATATGAGATTGTCTAATTCATAGGAAGGAATACCATATTTATCCGATAATTCTTTGGCTAATGTTGATTTCCCACTGCCGCAAGATCCAATAATTCGTATTCTCATACATATTCTTTCTTCAGAAATGCATAGATAACATTATCAACAAATCGATTTTTCCAATAATAATGTTCTTTCAATATGCCTTCTTCACTGAACCCCATTTTCTCAAGCAACTTCCTTGATCCCGCGTTCTCTGGCTCCACAAAGGCTTCAATTCTGTTTAATTCAAGGTTCTTAAATCCATATTCAACGATTTTCCGAGTTACCTCGGTCATGTAACCCTGCCGCCAGAACTCCGGTGTTAACTCATATCCCATCACAGCTTTATGATGTTGTTTCATCCAACCATGAAATCCGCATGTTCCAATAATTCTGTTGTCCGATTTCAAAGCAATTCCCCAGCGGATCACCTGACCATTTTCGAATCGTTCTTTCCTCCTTTGTATAAGTTCTTCTGCTTGTTTTATAGTTGTGAAACTTTCTACATCGTAGAATCTTGTAACTTCATCTGAAGAAAAAATATGAAATATGTCTTGGGAATCACTCTGTTTAATCTCTCTTAACAGCAATCTTTTGGTTTCTAGCTCAGGAAATCGAGTCATATTCACTTCACCTCAATCGAGTATACTGCTACATTTTTCCCAATTATATCTACGTCCTTCTCGTGTTTCATGCCATTCTTTTGCGCGACTTTCATAGAACCCACATTGCCATGTTGAATCAACGATATTAATCTTTTCTGCTTCAAGTGATCCATTCCATATTCTTTCCACGCTTTTGCTTGTTCATATCCGTAACCCATTCCCCAGTATTGCTCTACAACCCAGTAACCAACTTCTAGCTCATCAGCGCCTTCAATGATTTGAGGAATCAGTCCAGAGGTTCCAATTAACTTGTTATCCTCTTTATTGAATGCGAGGAACAGCCCTTTATCGTCTTTATTCCAGTTGATGAACTTTTCCAGACTTTGCATGGTTTCTTCCTTCGTCCAAGGTCCTCCATGTCTTATAAATTTCATCATATTCGGCTCACTTGTCATATCAAAAAGTAAATCGAAATCATTTTTGGTATATTTCCGAAATATGAGTCTTTCTGTCTCCATCATTCTCTCAGCTCCTTATGCATTTACTTCACTTCAAAATCGTTTGTTCTCGATCTACTGTCGATGTGAAAAACGCTTGTCTAATCTCTTCTCGAAATACTTCTTTATACCGATGTCTTCCAATCTGATCAAAACGCGCTTGAACTCGCTTTACGTGTTCTGTATCTGATTGTATCTTTTTCTCAATCTCTTCGTATTGTTCAAGGGTATCGTATTCCCACATCGCAAAAATTTCACTGGTTTCATCATCGATAGGCGTGTGCCATCTCCCAATCAGTCTTGATCCGTATTTCAACTGTGATGGCAGCAAAATATCATTAAATAAAGCGTTAAATTCTTCTACAAAAGAAGTCGCAATAGTATAGGTTTTTCTCCGATATATCATTATCTTCCCCTTCATATGATGTAATCGTATTCATAAATATCAAATATTATAGGAGATTTCCACTCACTCACATCCTGGTTATGGAGCTAGTGAGCAAAACTCTCATAAAACGCCTATCATATTTATTAAAATTGCCGTGCACTGATCGTTATATCAACTTTATGTCCTGTACTGCTGAAAACATAAACTTTGAAGTCGGTTGTTACCCCCACAGCCAAATTCACTTTTTTTTGAGTTCCTTTATCAATAGGAACTTCAAGTGAAGTGTTATTGCCCACGGAAATTTTCATATAAAGATTGCTCTTACTGGTATTTTCAATCCACAGATGCGCATCTTCACCGTTATCAGGGTCCATTGTAAAGGTCTTTTCATAAGAAGCATAACTACTATGATTTGTAGAATGGATGAGTTGAACGGACGAGGGTGCATTAACTGAATTTGTGGGGGACAATAATGATAAAGCTAGGCCAATTCCTAAAAACATATGTAATGACAATGTATTCCGCTCCTCTATATCGTTACTATAAAACCAAGGATTCCAATTACTTACATAATTGTACTACGAAAGCATGGGAGGGTCTATCTAACCTTAGCAGTTAATCCCATGCACCTTTATCACCAGACAGACAGTTAATACTTGTAGTTGCCAATAAACTAGAGAAAAATGATAAACTGATCTTAGTATACAGAACATATTGTAGGGGGAAAGATTTTTCACACCAACGCAGTACCTTTACTTTATCTGCGTATATTTGCTTTATATTTTATGATTGGGAGGTCATCATAATGGATTTGGTAAACAAATTTTTAAATGGATTAAGAGCAGCATTATCACCAGAAGAACTTGAGGAACTGAATACAGCGAGCGGTGCTACAAAAGAAGATATAACTACTTTAAGATCAAAATATCCAAATTGTCCAGAATCACTCATCGGTTTACTAGAAAATATTGATGGTACATATTGGAGGAAGTACGGAGGAAAAGAAATTACGGTTTGTATTCTTGGCTCAGATGTTGAAGAAGGCAGATATCCATATTACTTACTCTCTACCCAACAAATGCTCGAAAGTTCAAAAAATGAAGAAGACGTCTCTTATCTTTTAGAATACGAAGATGAAGAGTATGCCGTTGACTCTAAGATCAATCGTGAGGGGCTTCTTCCAGGGAAATACATTCACTTTTCAGACTGTATGAATAATGGTGGAACATCGAGACTTTATATTGATTTTAACCCTACTGATGAAGGTGTACACGGTCAAATTGTTCGCTTTTTGCACGATCCTGACGAATACGTAGTGATTGCAAACAGCTTTGACGAGTATTTACAGGGGCTTATTGACAGTGATTTTGTTTTTCTAAATGAAGAAGAGTAACTTCGATAGGTTTGTATAAAGTTGTACATAAATTGGTTTAGAAGAATAAAAGAGACAGCTTTTTCGCTGTCTCTTTTATAATCAAGTATACCAAGTGAAGAGTGAAGGATTATTTCACTCGATATTTCTCATTATTTATAATTTCACTTACTATTTCAGGTAATTGTGCTTCTGTAAAATGATTAGTATAGAGCTTGTTGTCTACTCTCAAATCCAGATGATTTTCAAACTCATCCAGCAGAATTATACTTCTTTCTTTCATTTGATATTCTTCTGCTCTTAGACGGTCTCTACGAATAATCGTTTGACGATCAACCATGAGTACAACATAGATTATGCGAACATTATAGTCTGCCAATTCTGTCATTAATTCATCAATGTCTTCCGGAAAGGCCACATAGTCCAGCACTACATCGTATTTATAATCCAATAAGTTTTTCACTAGACTAGATATATTTTTCCAAGTTAAGTCGTTTGTATCCTTATCAAGCCAGGGTTTACCTCGCCCTTTGACCGGAAAGTGACTAACCGCATCTCCAGAAATGTAGGCACTTTTATCTAAAGTCTGAACCAGCAGCTTGGAAGTTGTAGATTTCCCTACTCCAGGGGGTCCAGATATAATATATAGGTTTCTACTCATTTCGTATTCTCCTTACAATATCTTTTGGAAACTTCCAATATCCAGTTTTCTATCGAATTTATATCCAATCTCTTTAAACAGAGCACATTGTTCATAACCATTTCTCTCAAATAATGATTTACTTCTTGTATTCTCCATGCAAATCGTCGCAATTAAGGTATGGAACCCTTGTTCTTTTGCAATCTTCTCAATAAAACTTAATGCTTGTTTCCCCAAGCCTTTTCCCAAAATATCGGGCTTTAAATATATGGTGACTTCACCGCAAATGTCATATGCCTGTTTACTCTTATACTGGGTGATCAGAACATAGCCCATCATTTGATTGTTTTCAAGAATTATATAAGTTTTATACCGTGTATCCTTGTTCATTACAGAGGATTTAATCTGATCAAGATCTAATTCCTCCGTATGAAACGAAATCGTTGTATTCATTACATAATAGTTATAAATCTCTCTAATTTCAGGGAGGTGTTGTTCGGTTACCTCTTCAAAAGTCACAGTCGTCAATTAGGTTCCATCCTCTTCTGTTCATTTCTTCATCATATGTATGAAATACCGCGTCTAGATTTAATTCACCGGAAATATGAGGATATTCCCTGCCTTCATTATACAGATCTTCCCATATAACTTCTGACTTTATTTTAGAATGCCATTGATCAACGCGGCTTCCCATTCTGTTCTTAAGAGTACATGTACAATCATTATCATAAAACCCTCCTATTTAAAAACATATGATAATTATTTGGATAGGACCTTTTTTAATATGAGTTCTATGATTTCACGGGTCTCCAGATGATCGGTAACAATGTGGGTTTGAAATTGTTCATCCTTGAAAGCTTCAACACACTTTGGTGCTTGTTGATACTGCCAGCCTCCATATTCATCTCCGCGTTTAGCCAAACGATGATAAATCGTCTCTTCTGTAGCCGTAAGGCAAAAATGATAAATGTCCTGATCGATCTCTTTTAACCCGTTGTAAATGTAATTAAAGTTTTCCTCTTTATAGATGGTCATGGGGATAATTAAGTGTTTGTTGTATTTCTGCTTTACTTCTTTAGCCGTCTTTACGGTTAGAATTTTCCATAGATCGATATCTTGAAAATCATCCGTACGTTCCCTTTCCTCTCTACAATTCTCCGGAAGAAGTTTTCTGAGCATATAACCTATTTCTTCAGGATCGTAGATCATGCTGTTTGCAATTAAGGGCTGAAGTGCTTCTGCTGCAGAAGTTTTTCCCGAACCAAACGCTCCGTTAATCATGATGATCATTTGATGATTTCACTCCCATTCAATGAAACTTTTCAATAGAAACCAGATTCTTCACATACAATTTCATCCATTATAAATGTTTTCCTTCCACTTTTGTGTTACAAAATGGCAAAAAACATAATGAAATCCCATTGGGTCAACCCAACGGGATTTCATTATAGTGCATTAGTTTTCAATCAATCTTGAGCTTGTTAATGTATTTCCAAGTAATCGATGTATATATCCCATGTCCCGTCATCGGCTGTTACAACCAATTCAATGACCTGATTTCCCGTCCCATGGCTGATATTATTCAAGGTATAAACCGCTGGAGTGCTTCCGCCAAAATAAAAGGTTCCCTTCGTCTGTCCGCCAATCTTCAAATCAACTCTAGCCATGTTGGCATTGTTTGAAGCTCCACGAAGCGAGAAATTATGAGTGCTCGTTGCAAAATTCTGAGTGTATCTAACCAAATCATTGTTGGCATAAAGGACCACACCATTGAAAGGAGAACTGATATTGCCGGTGTATTGTCCACCTTTGGTCATGTTCTCAGCTTCCACTTTTGTTCCGTTCGGGGGATTAGTAGTGCTATTATCGGGTGCGACTGCCCGACCGGTAGTTGATGAGATCATGCCGGAGCAAAGGCCACGATTCTTCAGATTTTGTGCAATCTGCGGAATGGCCTGAAGTGTCGTCTGGTACTGATCATGCATTAAAATGACGTCACCACTTTTCATCGTGTTCACAGCTGCCACGATCTGGGCTGCGCTGGCACCATTCCAGTCTTTGGAATCTACGTTCCACAGTACTTCCTTCAGGCCGTTTTGGCTCACAACGGATTTCAAGGTCGCATTTGTCGCACCGTAAGGAGGTCTGAACAGTTTAGGTGAACTTCCGGTAATAGACTGGATCGTCTGTTGTGTCCGTGTAATCTCTGACGACATCTGAGAACTGTTCAATGTAGTCATGTTTGGATGTGTATAGGAATGATTGCCAATCCACATACCAGCTGCTACTTGTGCAGAAACCAGAGATTTATTATTTTGTGCATTTTGTCCAACATTGAACATCGTTGCCCGTAAGCCAGCCTGCTTCAACGCGTTAAGCATGTTTGTTGTATTTCCAGATGGGCCATCATCAAACGTCAGACCTACATAACCATTCGGACAACTTTCATCTGCAGCACGAGCATCAGGCACCCCCGGAATAGAAAACAAGGTACCGAAAAGTGCGAGAGATATTACCGCCTTTGCCAGCTTAACTTTGAACATAAAATTACCTCCTCATAATATATTCACAGCATACTACCTTCTACACTCCCTCTCTTTATCGAACTCTCACCCCTCGAAAAAAAGCGCTTTCAAAAGTATGTAATTCGCTACGTCCTTTCTCATAGAGAAGAGCTTTTAGTTCAAGGTGAGTTCAGTATAAACTATACGTTTATTTAAAGTAAATTGAATTTTATCCAAAATGTTCTATTTATTCACGTATTCTAGAATCGCCTGTTGTACATCTCCCGTCTAGCACTCTCCTGTGTAAAAATGTCCTCCGGGGGCACCATGCGCTTCGGGAGTGTACGCCCTGCAATAATTTCTTTTGTAGCCTGCATAAGCTGAGGACCAAGCAGCGGGTTACATTCCACCACAGCGTTGATTTTCCCACTCGCCAAAATTTCAAGTGCTTTGCGGGAGCCGTCCACCGAGACAATGATAATGTCCTCTCCCGGCTTCAGCCCAACTTCTTCTATCGCTTGTATGGCGCCAAAAGCCATTTCATCATTATGGGCAAAAAGAACCTGCGGCCGTTCGTCTTCCGGGACCTGAAGGAATTCTTTCATCACTTGTTTCCCATTGTCCTCCGTAAAATCGGCAGGAGCACTTTGTGAGAAAATGATATCTGCTCTGGTTTCGAAAATGCTTCTAAAGCCCTCGCCACGCTGGATAGAGGGTGTAGAACCACTCGTGCCTTGCAGTTCGGCAATCCGTATCAAACCCGGATGATTTCGCATCCGATCCTGAATGTACTTCCCGGCCTTCACACCTTCCTCATAAAAGTCCGATCCAATCGTTGTCACAAAAAGTGAAGTGTCTTTGACATCAACGGACCGGTCTACGATGATCACAGGTATGCCTGCATCCCTGGCCTCCTGAAGAATACCATCCCAGCCCGATTCCACGACCGGTGCAATGGCAATGACATCCACCTTTTGCCTGATGAACGACCGAACAGCCTCGAACTGTTTCGTCTGAGACTGTTCTGCATTTTTTATGACAAGGGAGATTCCCGATTCAGCCGCAGCATTGCGAATAGACGTGGAGTTTGCCAGACGCCAGGCACTCTCTCTGCCCAGTTGTGAAAAACCCAAGACAATCGGTTTCGTAGAGGTATCCCTTGCTACCGCTGATTCCATCCATTCCTCAACGGAGGGAAGAGTTTCTAAGTTGTTAGACGAGATGGGAGGAGGAACAGATTCAGACTCAGGGGTTGTGCAGCCGACAAGCAGCAGTAGAATGAACAAACACAACCCGTTCACATGTCTTCTCACTCACGCATCCCCCATCTCATTGTTATATCATTGTTTCGGTATCCGTGTTCAATATTATTTAATTCGATCAACTTAATGCAGTGATTTCGAGGATACTCGCCGCCCGCTAAGAAGTCGCTGGAACAATATAAAAACAAACAGCATCAGGCCAATTACAATCTTGGTCCACCATGAGCTGAGCGTACCTTCGAAGCTAATTATAGTTTGGATAGCCCCCTGGATCAATACACCAATAAAGGTTCCCGCCACATACCCCACACCACCTGTTAACAAGGTGCCACCTATCACAACAGCCGCGATGGTATCGAGTTCAAGACCCATGGCGTGTAATCCATAACCGGATAACATATAGAAGGTGAAGACCACACCGGCAAGCGCGGAGCACAAACCGCTGAACGTGTATACCAAGATTTTGGTACGTGCAACCGGCAGTCCCATGAGCAGCGCGGATTGCTCGCTTCCGCCGATGGCGTAAACGTTGCGCCCGAACCGGGTGTAATGTGCCAGGTAGATCGCGAGCAGTACAATAACCAGAGCAATAATCACATTAATGGAGACAAAGCTGCCCCCTGGCAGGGAAATTTTCGCCTGCGCAACCTGTGTGTAAAATGGATTCGTAATAGTAATGGTGTCGAGACTGATGACATAACACAGCCCCCGCGCCAAAAACATGCCTGCCAGTGTCACGATGAAAGGCTGGATTTTGAAATAGTGAATGATAGCCCCCATGACTGTGCCAAAGAGCGCACCCATGACAAGCACCATAGGTATAACAATCGCAGGCGACCACCCTTGCTTCTCGACCAGACTTGCGCTAATGATGGTCGTCAGCGCAATGACAGAGCCTACCGACAGGTCGATTCCTCCTGATACAATCACAAAAGTCATGCCAATCGCCGTGATAATCAGAAATGCGTTATCAATGAGAAGATTAAGCAGTACCTGTGTGGAAAAGAACCCCGTGTACCGGAAAGAGCCTATGGCAAACATCACGGCCAGCAAACCGAAGGTGACAAAGACCGGGAGATACTTACGATTAAGAAACATGGCGGTTAACCCCCTGTTCGGCTGGAAACTTCCGTTTTTTCCAACGGATCACCATGGAATTGCGGAATGAATCGGATTGAATCAAACAAACGGCCAGTACAACAAAGGCTTTGACAACCAGCGTAACTTCTGGCGGGACTCCAATCATATAGATCGTCGTTGTTAAGGTTTGGATAATGAGTGCTCCAACGACGGTACCCATTAGATAGAAACGACCACCATTGAGCGAAGTACCCCCGATGACTACAGCAAGAATGGCATCAAGTTCATACCACAGACCTGCGTTATTGCCATCCGCACTGGATACATTCGAGCTGAGAATAAGCCCGGCAATGCCGGCACACAGACCACAGAAGACATATACCGTGAGAATAACCGTTTTTGAACGAATACCTGCCAGTTGGCTCGCGTTTGCGTTACTTCCGACCGATTCAATAAACAGTCCAAGTGCCGTTTTTCTCGTCAGCAATGAGGCAACAAGCAGCACAGTTAATACGATGAAGATGGAAAAAGGCAATGCTGCAAGCGAACCTGCACCGATATAGGCGTAGTTCGCGTTGGATACAGTAATAATCTGTCCACTCGTAATCAATTGCGCAATCCCACGTCCGGCTACCATCAGAATAAGCGTTGCAATAATGGGCTGGATTCGGGCAACCGAAACCAGCGCCCCGTTCCATATGCCCAAGATCAGTGAGAGACCTATAGATAATCCAAGTGCACCCAACACAAGCCAGAGAGAACTCTGATCCACTCCTCTGCTGATGCTCATACAAGCCACGGCACCGGAGATCGCTACAATGGAGCCCACGGACAAATCGATACCTCCGGTCGCAATCACCAGTGTCATGCCGATCGATACCAGAATTAAAGGCGCTCCAAAATTGAGAATATCAATCAAGCTGCCATACAGATTCCCTTCACGCATGACGAGGGAGAAGAAATCCGGAGAGTACAGCAAATTAAAGATTAAAAGTAAACCAAGCATACATAACGGCCAAAACAAATGATGTTTACGCATCTTGCCCGCCATCTCTTTAACCTCCTGCCATTGCTTTCATGATTTGCTGTTGATGGATCTGATCCCCGCTAAGTTCTTGCACTTTTTTGCGATCCCGGATTACGGCAATCCGGTGGCTGACACGAATCACTTCTTCCAGCTCGGACGAAATGAACAGCACGGCCATGCCCTGCTTCGACAGAGAGAGCACCAGCTTCTGTATCTCAGTCTTTGCACCGATATCAATTCCACGCGTAGGTTCATCGAGAATCAACAGATCGGGGTTCATCAGCAGCCACCGTGCAAGCAACACCTTTTGCTGATTACCGCCGCTCAGATTTTTAATTAAATGCTCTGGGTTTTTCGGATGGATATTTAACAGGTTGATGTACTTTTCGGCGATCTCATCCTGCTTCTTGCGTGAGACTGGTTTGGACCAACCTCGTGTCGCTTGTAAGGCCAGAATAATGTTCTCCCGAATGGTCAAATCATCGATTATGCCTTCGGTTTTACGGTTCTCGGAGCAAAAAGCAATATTCTGATCAATTGCATGACGCGGCGACTTGACCGTACTTCCTGTATCTACAACGAGCAGCTTGCCTACATCTGAACGATCTGCACCAAAGAAAAGGCGAGCGATCTCGGTACGACCAGACCCCAATAACCCAGCCAAGCCCACGACTTCTCCTTTGCGAATGTCCAGATCGAACGGCTCAATTGCTCCTTTGCGTCCAAGTGCCTTAGCAGTAATTAACAGTTCTCCCGACTCCGCCTGGGCAGCATCCGCTTCCTTCGGAAGCTCCTCAAGCACCTCGAGTTCCTTGCCGATCATCTTGAGAACCAGTTCCATGCGTGGAAGTTCTGCGGCTATGTACTCTCCTTCCAATTCCCCGTTACGGAGCACCGTTAGACGATCCGACATTTCGTATACCTGATCAAGAAAATGAGTGACAAAAAGAATTGCGAGACCTTCACTCTTTAATTTACGCATAATACGAAACAGTTGCTGAACCTCGTTTTTGTCCAGACTGGATGTGGGTTCATCCAATATGAGCACTTTTGCCGAGATGCTGAGTGCTCTTGCAATTGCAATCAGTTGTTGCATCGCGACCGAATAGGTCTGTAAAGGAGCCTTAACGTCGATGGACAGATGTAATCTGTCTCGCAGAATGTTCTCCGCATCTTTGTTCATTTGCTTCCAATTGATTTTGCCAAATCGCATCGGTTCCCGCCCGATGAAAATATTCTCAGCAACCGTTAAGTTTGGACAGAGATTGACCTCTTGGTAAACGGTACTGATTCCCGCCTTTTGCGCTTCAAGCGGACCGGAAATCGAGAGATCACGGTTATCCATGGTTACCGTTCCTTCGTCAATGGAATAAACGCCGGTCAGAACTTTAATAAGCGTCGACTTCCCCGCTCCGTTCTCACCCATCAAGGCATGAATCTCGCCCGGAAACAAGCGAAAGCTGACGCTGGATAACGCTTTAACCCCGGGAAATTGTTTGGTGATGCCTGTCATTTGCAAAATGGGTGCTTGCTCGGCCATATAACCCTCTCCTTTGTTATGGAAAAAAGTCATTTAGCGACAGCCTGGTCGAAAAATGACTTTTCGGTGTTATACGAATCTGCTTTTAATATTCACGTGTTGGCAATGCTTCTTTGGCTTGCTCTGATGTGAAGGTCGTCTCATCCGTAACGATTCGGGGTTCGATGTCTTTCCCGTCCACTACCGATTGAACCGCTTCCATTAATTGAGGTCCTAACAACGGATTACATTCAACGATAAAGTTGATTTTGCCATCAGCAGCAGCCTGCATCCCATCCTTCACGGCATCCACAGAGATAATGATAATATCTACGCCTGGTTTCAATCCTGCCGCTTCAATGGCCTGAATCGCACCAAGTGCCATATCGTCATTATGTGCATAGAGAACATCTATTTTTTTATGTGCTTTGAGGAAAGCTTGCATGACTTCTTTGCCTTTGGCACGTGTAAAGTCACCTGATTGTGAAGCAATCACTTTAAGCTTCGAATTGGAAGCAATCAATTCCATAAAGCCCTCTTGACGGTCATTCGCTGGTGCGGAGCCTGTTGTACCCTGCAGCTCAACGATGTTGATCTCGTCTTGTGTGTCCTTGTATTGGTCACTAAGCCACTGACCTGCTTTGCGTCCTTCTTCTACAAAGTCGGAGCCAATAAAGGTTTTGTAGAGGGTTTTATCCGGCGAATCCACAGCACGGTCCGTCAAAATCACGGGAATGCCTGCATCCTTCGCTTCCTTCAATACGGTATCCCAACCGGATTCTACAACAGGGGAAAAAGCAATCACCGTCACCTTCTGTTGTATGAAGGATCGCAAAGCTTTAATTTGATTTTCCTGCTTCTGCTGCGCATCGGAGAATTTCAAATCATAACCTGCTTCTTTGGCTGAATCCTGAATCGACTTGGTATTCGCCGAACGCCAGCCACTCTCTGCACCAACCTGCGAAAAACCAAGCGTAATTGTTTTGGCGCTGGCAGGTGTACTGCCATTCCCACTCGTTGAAGTTTCATTATCGGAGCCTGCTCCTCCATTGGTACTGCTACATGCCGTGCTGACCAGCATCACCATAGCCAATGTTATGGCAAGTCCCCACTTTTTTTTGGTTCGCATGTTGTGATCCTCCCTTTTTCGTTTCACCTTGTGGTGTGACCACATTATAGAACGCTTTCATTCCGAGCTTATATGGAGTCTCATACTTTATTTATGTAATAATTTAGTGATTTCAAAAAATGGAGTTTAGAACGTGTAATTTCTTTGTTTAATTGTGTAGTATTTAGCGATTCTCTTACATATTAGAAAATCATGTTATACTAATGATACATTTTTGATCCCTTCAGATGGAGTGGAATACGTTGAAACTCATTCAATGGATTGCTTCAAGCCTCAGGCTTAAATTACTCAGCATGTTTATCATCCTCAGTTCAGTACCACTGATCGTGGTTGGATTGATTTCTTACCACAAATCCTATACAGTCGTATCCAATCATAACAAGGCCTCGACACAGCTGGTTGCCGACCAGCTTGCCAGGAACATTGACATCTTGTTTGAGGATACGGAACGGCTGCTCGAACTGGGCAAGAACCCGCAAGTGCTTCAATACCTGTATTCTCAATCGGAGTCCTACCCGGAAGCCAAAGCCATCCTTCAGACATACAATCTTTATCGGGAAACCTACAAGTATGACAAGGTACTTAATATCTCATTCGTGAATTTCTATGGAAAAGGCATAAGTGAACGAAAAGGCGTGTTCAAGCTGGAACGAAATCCGCTGCGTAACCCGTACTTCAAGTATCTGATACAGTATCCGGATGCCATTCTGCGCATCCCTCATTCTGCAGCCTATGCCGAATATAACAGGCTGGATGGGTTTGCTTACCCTAAACAGAATGCGCTTTCAATTATAACCACGGTCAAAGAGCGAATTACACATGAGGTCATCGGGTTCATCGTGATTGATTTGAATGATTCGTTCATTGATGATTTTTTGACGAATACCCCTATTAAGGATTCCGGTTTTTTCTATATTAGTGATCAATACGGAAATACACTCTTCAGGCCGGATGCCACCCCGGCATCCATAACCATGATGGATCAGATCCGATCGGTCCCTTTACATCTACAGCACGATAGCTTTATCCTGTCTGCAGGATCCAAGCCCCAGTTTGTTGTATACAGCACCTCAAAACAGACCGGATGGAAAATGATCGGGGTAGCTCCTTATCAGGAAATCATTGCAGAGGCCAATAGCATTCGCCAATTGATCATCATTACGGTTTTGTTAAGTGCTTTCTTTGCGATATCGTTATATTTTTTCCTGAATAATCGACTGATTCTTCCCATCCGGATTCTGATGAACAAGATGCGTAAAGCTGCAAACGGTTACTTGGAAGCCAAAGTCACACCACACGGCTCGGACGAAATTGCTGATCTGGGCAAAAGCTTCAATGTGATGCTGGATAAGCTCAAAATGCTAATCGAAAAGAGCATTCGAGAGAATGAACAGGTGAAAATAGCTGAACTACGTACGTTGCAAGCTCAAATCAACCCTCATTTCCTGTATAACACGTTGGAGTCTATTTTATGGATGGCTGAAGCAGAGAAAAAAGAAAATGTAATCAAACTTGTGCAAGCCCTCTCGAAGTTCTTTCGTTTGAGTCTGAACAAAGGATTCGACTGGGTATCCATTCAAACCGAGCTTGAACATGCGCGGAGTTACTTGGTTATTCAACAGATGAGGTACCACGATATTCTTACCTACGAGATCAGCGTTGATCGTGAGCTTCAGGATTATCCCATTTTGAAGATGACGCTGCAGCCCCTGATCGAAAACGCGCTCTACCATGGGATCAAGAACAAACGCGGTCAAGGGCTGATATCCATACACGGATATGTAGAGGACAATAGCATCATTCTCACCGTACAGGACAACGGAATTGGCATGTCTGCGGATCGATTGGCACAATTACGTGAAGAGCTGGAGAAGCCGGCCGGTTCCCGTTCACCCCAAGATGACGAGCAGGAAGGCGGATTCGGTCTGCTCAATGTACATCACCGGATTCGACTCTATTTCGGACCAGCTTATGGTGTTGAAATGGAAAGTACGTATATGGAAGGCAGCACATTTATGATTCGTATCCCCAAAAGCAAGGAGGTTAACCGTTGAAAAAGGTGATGATTGTGGATGACGAAATTGGAATTCGGGAGAATATACGCAGCTGCATTGATTGGGAAAAGGAAGGTTTTCACTATTGCGGGGATGCACCCGACGGCGAACTTGCGTTACCACTAATTCATGAATGGGCTCCGGATATTCTGATTACAGATATCAAAATGCCATTTATGAACGGATTGGAACTGACCTCCATTGTTCGCACTCAACAACCTGATATCAAAATCATTATTATGAGTGGTCATGATGAATTCAGCTATGCCCAGGAGGCAATCCGACTTGGTGTGACCGAGTACTGTCTAAAGCCCATTAGTGCAGCAGAGCTAATCCAAATGCTTCATAAGGTCAGCAAACAAATGGATGAAGAACATCAACGCATGACAAACCGAACGATCACCAAAGAAAAACTGCTGGCCGATCTGTGCGGAGGACTCATCGGTACAACCGATGCGATTGAATCAGCCAAACAACTCTCACTTCCACTCTCGGCCCGGTATTATACAATTGTCATTATCGACGTTCGATTAACAGATGACTCCCGGGACCCGGAATCCCTGATGAAGAAGCTGCTTCCCATACTGGAGGAAACTCGTGATCCCCACGTCGAACTTCTTCCTTATATTCGAAGCCGGACCGAGTTGGTGCTTCTGCTCAAGTATCACTCCGATGACAGCATATCCGTATATCTGGAGCAGCTTCGCGGGCGGGTTCGTATGGAACTTGAGCATACGTTCAAATGTAATATTATTCTGGGCATTGGCAGTCAACAGGAGCGGCTGCAAGGAATTCATGTCTCGTATCTGGAAGCGGAGGAGGATAAATATATTAATCGACTCACCCTTCAGAACAGAGCTTCTCTACATGAAATTAACCTGGATGAGCAAACGACTCTTTTTCTCGACAGGAATTCGTTTCTTGAATTTCTCAAAATCGGCAGCCCCAATCTGCGTGACCATTTTGTGCAAGAGTTTGCCGCTCCATTACAGTCCTTCGACTGGAAGTCCTCCTCGTATGGCTTCTATCTGTTGAATGATCTTACGCTGGAGTCGTTTCGGCTCGCGAATCAGTTGTTCCGCATGAGTGACCATTCGGATGAGAACATTACTTCCCTGCAACAGACGATTCGGAAGATTACGTGCTGGGAGGATTGTACCCAATATCTGTGTTCCCTGCTTAACCTGTTATGGCAGAGAAGAGCAGCGTGTTCTGGGAAATATAGTGATGTCATTGATCAGGTGAAAGCCTATGTATCCCGTGAATACAATAACGAACAGGTCTCGTTGAAGATGATATCTGCACACGTCAGAATCAGTCCAAGTCATCTAAGCAAGATTTTCAGTCAGGAAACTGGTCAAACGATAACGGAGTATCTAACCCAGATTCGAATCGGCAAAGCCAAGGAGCTGCTGAAAACAACCAACAACAAAACCTTTGAGATTGCTTACAAAGTTGGTTACAATGACTCTCACTATTTTTCTAATATATTCAAGAAAACAACAGGTTTTACGCCAAGAGAATACCGAACTCAAGGAACCGAGGAATCGCAGGCCAGACCATCAGATATGAGAAAAGAGCCCATGTATGAATAAAGCCAGATTTGCACTTTTACTTACACTAAGCCTTCTGTTCCCGATGATCGTTTCATCCGGTTCGGCACACATTCGCCCACAGCAGATGGCCGCAATACTTCCTGCGACTTCACCTGTAGAGAAATCTGCAGCGAGCAAAACTTTCGGTATTATTTATCCAATGACGTATCCAACCTATGAGATGATCACGAAGGATGCAACGGAGTATGCAGGGAAACACGATATTACATTAATTGTAAACGCACCTGATGAAGCCAATACCGAACAACAGATCCGTATCATGGAGAATATGGTCAAACAGCATGTGGACGGGATAGCTATATCTCCTGTGGATGCTGTTGCACTTACACCCGTTATTGATGCAGCCCAAGCTGCAGGTATTCCTGTCATTACATTTGAGTCAGATGTCCCATCCAGTCATCGAATCGCTTATGTGGGCGCCGATAACTATCGCACTGGCCAGCAGTTCGCGATGACGACTACACGACTCCTGCATAATCAAGGTATGATTCTTGTCGAGAATGGCTTGGAGGAGATGCAAGGTTTGCAGCAGCGGCTTAATGGATTCATTGATTATATCCGCAGTGAAACAGACATCGAGATCTTGGAAGTTCGTTATCATCAAGGGAATGAAGATCAAGCCATGTCCGATATGGAGAACATGATTCAAGCTCACCCTCACTTCAATGCGATTATCGGGCTCGATTTTGTTTCTGTCTCTGCCTCTACCCTGATCTGGAAAGCAAAAGGCCTTAACCGGCATTTAATCGCGTTCGGTGATAGCCCGACTAGTGAAAACGGGTTACTTAACGGTCAATTGTCTGCCGTTATTTCGCAGAATGAAGGAGTCTGGGGTGCCAAAATGATGGAGACCCTGTTACTCGCTAGCGACGGTGTGCCTGTGGAGGAATTTATTGATACGGGGATCATTGAAATAAACCAGGAAGGTAGTAATTAAGGGAGGTCCTGCTGTCATTCTGATGACAGTAGGACCTCCCCATTTAAATTTTCGTACACGTAGTTATTACATCCGTTCATCGAAGTGTTTCTCAAGAAAGATGACCTTTTTGAGAAGTCATTTTTTCCATTCGTTTTCTAATATGCTCATCTCGATAAGATTCCAGAATGTATCTTCGTATTTTCTCACATCACGAATAAGTCCTTCTTGTACAAAGCCCGCTTTTTCATAACATCGGATGGCTGAGACATTAAAATCAAATACGCCCAGACTGATCCGGTGTAACTTCTCCTCTTCAAATCCAATTCGAAGTGCCTCATCGATCATTTGCTTCCCATAACCTTTACCTTGGTATGGCTTGCCAAGAAGCACCTTACCGATACGCCCTGAACGATTATATCGATCGATACCGCCAAGAGTAATATGACCCACAATCTCCTGAGTCGATTCATCCATCACTTTATAAATGAACTTATTTGAGGTGTTCTTATCATTGGCACCCTGCAAATAATCCGATAGCTGCTCTCTGGAAAGTGGATAATGGAACTGAGGGCCGGCCCACTGGAGCAAAAATGCTTCATCCCCACTCCATTCGATCAGTTGATCAAAATCTTCCGGTTTAAAGTATTGGAATGTAATCATATCGATCTGCCCCTTCTTTTTTATGTCACATCATAATCTATTTCAGTTCTCTTGTGTCGTCATAATTATGAGTTTCATCAAACGCTTTGTTTCTTATATTCATTTCACGAATGGAGTTCTGAACCCAATTCATTCTAGCTAATAAACAGATAACTCCACCAAAAATTCATATCGCGCCTATCCAATAATTCAGTACAAAATTCACTTGGTAATCACTCGGAGTATAACTGCCAGCTGCTGCTGACTGGAATGCTGCATACCCTAGCTTGGGAATCACCTCTTCAATCATTTTCGAGATCGTAATAATCACAATTCCTAACATGATGAAGAGTAATGAGAAAATAATGTGTACATACTTCAAAGACAAGCTACCTCCTTTACAATCCAAATCACTTGTGATTTGGCACTACTTGCATCTTAGAAGCCGAACGACTTCGCCATCAATCAATCCCCTCACTTACGCTGTGAAAACCAAGTGATTCATACAGATTTCCGGCGATACCATTTTCCGGCCTGTGTCCAATCATGATGCGTTTGCAATTCAGCGATTCTTTCATTAGATCAATCAACTTCCTAAGCGCTTCTCTTCCATAACCTCTGCCCTGATATTTTGTATCTACCATTAAAGCAAGAAGCCAGTAGTTATCCTCATGATCCGGCTTATCTGAGTACACAGCAAATCCAACCAGATCCGAATCAAAATAGATGGCCATGGGTTGAAAGTCTTCCACTACTTTGGATTCAGCAATCCAATATACAACTGGCGCGGGAAAACTTTTTTTCTGTTCTTCCGTTACATTCAGTTGAGTACATGCATACCAATTATCCACCGATACACGTTTTAAATGAATCATATATTGAAATTCCTCCTCGTGAAAATTACATAGAGGAATCCCTCCGAACCCTTCCTTGGGGGTCCTCTGCGCTAGACAAAAACACCTCTTGAACTTCATTTCTTCTACTCGGATTTGTAATGTTTCTCATATCACATCACTCCTCTCACGTTGTTGTGCAGGCCTCTTGCGACTTAAATCACCTCATGCTAAACCTTTGATTTCTGATAATTTAGGAGTATGTTTCACAAGGTCCGCTATTTCATAAGATGCATTATCTGCTAATGCATCTTTAACTGCCTCAGCCCCTCTTGTCTTCCAGATCGAATATATCCATTTGGAAAAGCCATGTGCCTTCATGTGGTGACCACGTTCCTCTATCTGCATAAACAATTTCACACTTTCCTCATACTTTTCGATATCCGTTAAAATACATGCCAAATTGTTTAACGCAATGTTGATATCTCTCTGCGAATTTCTGGAGACATTAAAATCCTCCCAGCTGCCGACCACTTTATCTTTTCTTGAAATCCGTAGTGCTCCATCATTCATTTCATCAATCCAGTCCATCGTTTCGTTTACAAGAGCTTCGACGCCCACCAAATCCCCGGCATGATACAGATAGACCAGACGCTGTTTGTTGTATGTAATTCGGGCAAAAAGAATATTGGACCATGTCTCATCTTCTTGTATAAGCTGGTTCATATTTTCAAGCACACTGTCCATTTCACTGTATCTCTCCAAAACCCAAAGCGAACCACCCAAAGCCCGATGGCTCTCGAATCGAACACCTCGGTTGGTATCCAACTTCGGAGCATGATCGCAAGCATATTGGTACCAGTCCATCCAATGATCAAAGTAGTTCCCCAGAGATAACGACAACGCTTGTGTCGAATCCGAAACGATCCAGTGTAACTGCTCCGGGGCGAGATTTTCTTTCCCCCATTTGAAGAATTCCCGGTGATTGGCATAAAGCGGTTTCGGCTCTCTTAACAAGGCATAACCATCTGAAATATTCCAGTAGACCCAGCCTTGTTCATGGACAGACAATTTCCTGGATTGTTCGAAGTTTTTCAGTAACTCAATCATACCCTGATGATCCCCTCGAACTACTAATTCCTGAAAAGATTGAACGATATTCATCCCCATTCTCCGTCCCTAATTAGTTTCAACCCAGCATGTCAATGGCTTCGTGCCGCAAGCTGTAATGAAATTCATCATGGCATAGGCTTCCGGCGAATGATTTATCGCTTCAGAAGCTTGTTGCAGCTGAGCAAATTCCTCCGAACTGATCACACCTTTTTCAGCAAAATGTACAAAACGATTAAGATTAAACTGGTGCTTAAAGCCTTCTATGCCTAACAGATCACTATGTTGAAGGACAGAATCAATGTCAACATCGATGTATCCGTTCTCAGAAAGGAGACGCGGCAGACTTCTACCAATTAAACGATTACCGCCGTGTTGTGCCACATAATCCGAAATTTTCATTAATACCGTATGCAAAGCAGGAACATCAGGATTCACTGCTCCAAAAACGCCGTCATCCACATCAATAATGGCAAGACGGCCGCCAGGCTTCAGTACACGATATATCTCTTGTGCAGCTTCGTTTGGATTGTTCAAGTGAAGAAAGATCAGTCTTGCCACGACAAAATCAAAAGAATCATCAGGCAGATCCATCTGGTAGATGGAAGACTCTACAAATTGTAATCGCTTGGAAGGAATATCTTTCAGCCGTTCTTTGGCTTGTGCTTGCAGTGAATGATCAATCTCAAGTGAGGTAAGCTCGCTGTCCGGCAGACTGTTCAATAATTGCTCTGTAATGTAACCTGGTCCGCTTCCGACCTCCAATACACGGATTCCATTTTTCAAACCATACCATTCTAGATTTCGGAACTCTTTGGACCACCCCATTATCGCCTGCATCTTTAACCTCTCTAATTCCTCTTGTAAACTTAAAACTGCCGTTTGGATACTGTATGTTGAACATCCTTATGATTCAATTGTTCCCCTGTGGCTTGTCCCACAACCAATCTCAAGAATGGAATCCTCTTTATTAAGATTCAGGTATGTAAAAATATCATCAAACATTTCACTCGGATAGACGGGTCTATATCGTTCATATTCATCTGCTACGAGATTAAACGTTTCCTTATTTTCCAAGTTCGCATCCTCCGATTTCAATTGTGGTTTTCCTATAATTCATTGACTAAACTTACCATATCTTATTATTCTTGATAGTAAGAGGATAAACCTTTCAATAAGAGAATGATGATAGTTTAAGTTCAAATTTTATATCCTAGAGGACTGAGGTGTTCTTGTGAAAAGCATATTTGATACGATCAATGCTGCTGAAATTACAGAGCGCATGGCTCAACTTAGTGAAAACTCCATCCCTGAATGGGGCACGATGCAGGTGTCTCAAATGCTGGCTCACTGTTCAGCATTTCATGATATCCCCTTAGGAAATGCTTTTCCACCTAGAGGATTACTTGGTAGACTGATAGGACGGTTTGCAAAACCAATGTTTTATAATGACAAGCCCTTGCCCCATAATATGTCTACGATCCCGACAATCATTATTGATGACCAACGACAGTTTATGGCAGAAAAAGAAAAGCTTGAGCAGCAAATTAATATCTTTCAACAAGGTGCTTCAGAAAAATTCTCCCGCCACCCCCATCCCTTCTTCGGAAAATTAACAGCCGAGCAATGGGGTAAAGGCATATACAAGCATTTAGATCATCATCTAAAGCAATTTGGAGTTTAGCGGTTATGCACGGTGTGCCAGTTATGCATGCTGTTCTATTATTCTCTTTCATGGACTGACGAGTTCAGCAGGTATTATCCGGAACTTATTGGTTTCTGGATTACATTCTAAATTAGCAATGACTCAACTTCATTAACCCAATCTCCTTCTTTGTCAGCCAGTAAAGTCTCCCAGCCAAGTAGCTTAGCAGAATGTAAATTTTTCTCTTGATCATCTATAAATAGAACCTCTTCTCCAGCTACCAGGAAGGTTTCTACTCGTTGGTATATCTCAATCTCAGGTTTGCATAAACCCACTTGATTAGAAATGGTTACACTTTTGGTAAATGAGCTTAAACGGCTCAGATTCGGCTCAATCCATTCCTTACAATGATTGCTGAGTAGATGGATATCTGCGAACTCACTCCATCGCTCAAGGTATTGAGCGGCTGGTAAGGGAACAATTGAATTGTATAAGATGTCCTTCGCTCGGCTTATTGATAATTCGGGATACATCTCCTTCAACGATTGCCAGAACTCTTCTTCCCTCATCATTCCTGTCCAGAGCTTTCGTTTGATTCCTGCAAAATGTACTTTCAAAGATTCTGCCGATAGGTTGGTTTCCTCACTCATATCTTTCCAGCACGTCAACGACATATTACTTAACAAAACCCCTGCGATATCTAAAACGATTTTATCGACCCCCAAGTCATCTAATACGACGTATAACAGACCTCAAGTTACTTAAAAGCGTCATGTGGAAGGACAGCATACACACCCTTAACGCCATTCACAATTTGAGTGATACGCAGGTCAATTACCGCGCTTCCAAGTGCAATCGCTTCCACTCGATCTATTCCGTACAACTCACCCATCTGCTTAATCCTTTACGCTTCAAGGTTGGCAAGATATTTCTTCAACGGTTCCATATGATGCTGGTCATGCCATATAAAATCTTTAAGGTATTGGGGAATATAAAATACGTTCCCCTCTGCGTCCAAATACGTGTGATGAAGCTGCTCTTCCGATAACACCCGAATGTCATTCATAATTTTATGACGGTACGTGATAGCCTTATTTACGATTTCGGACGTCTCAGTGCGGTTCCCGTACTCAATAGCTTTGCGATTAAACTCTTCAAAATTCATATGTTTCAACGTAACTGTCTGCTTCAGAGCAATCTTCTCAATCGCTTCCTTGTAAAAATATCGATCCCATAACATCACATGACTTACGATTGATTTTATCGTCCACTTCCCTTCTTCCATGCTGGAATTCCAGGTCTTCTCCTCGAGATGATTCATCGTCTTGACAAACAACGCCCATTCTTCAAAAGTTTGAAGCAAATGTTCAATTTCTTTGGTCATGATTACATTTCCCCCTTCTTTCTTTTTGAGATGATTCACTGCTCTCTTCGGTTCCGATTCATCCATCCCAAAGCATAATCAACCATCTCTCTTTGGGGTATCAGATAACTCACAGCCCCCCCTACCATTCCTTCGGTAACAGCGTTAGTCTGGATCTTAAACTCATTAAAAATCAATTCAAAATCATCTGATTCATTGTTAATATCATTGTATGTAGTCCATTGCTCAAGTCCATCCACCAGCATTTTTACTCCCCAGACTTTTGGCTTAACAAATGAATTCTGCTGTTTATATTCGGCCAGGTGCAAGGAGGTGTTACTATTTGTAGGCGCACCAAGTAACAGAATGTATCCACTCAAATCATAGATTTTTCCTAACGGAGATTTCTCATTTAATGCATAATGCAAGTTGTGATCTTCCGTTATCCGTTTTGCCTCTTTCCCCCAGGCAGCAAAAGACATGTGCGGATGTGAGCTTCGTAACACACCAACTTGCCTCCGAAACACCTCAGGAATGATGCCCATATACGAGGTTGGGGTTAGATCAGGATAATAAATAGGCATATTGTCTTTGATGAACTCAATTTCCGCTGAAGACAGGTTCGCGTCATGCTCTGAAGGTTCACAAAGATGTTCTGTTTGAGTGGGCATGACAATGGTTCCATTGATTCCAACGGCTTCTTCCAGAGCTAAAATAACACTTACCGGACCGCCTATAACCTTACCTATTGCTTTGAAGGAGGAATGAACGATTATCGTCATGCCATCCCTTATCCCCATTGCCTTTAAATCATTAACTACACTTTTTCTTGTTTGTAACTCCATTGAAATCCTCATTTAATCCTCCAGACCAAAGCAGACAAAGTTGTTACTAGATATCGATTCCACTACAGCTTCGTAATATAATTTTTACATATTTTTCAATGGTTCATGATGGGGCTTGAACAGCGCTGCAATAATCTTCTCCGCACATTCTTCCGGTGTGTTCATACTTGTATGAACCGAATAGCTATAGTTGATGTTTTGGGCCATGATTTGATGCTGTTCATCCGATTGCTCTTCTCTGCGATCACCACGTTCAATGTTCCGCTGACGACGATATCGAGGACAGTGCAGTTCCACAATATCCAGTGGATACCCTTCAAAAATCTGTTTGACTTGTTCATAATGCGGCGTGAGCTCTGGTCTTTCCACAAGTATGCCATCGATCAGAACATGCTTGCCATGGTCTGAAAATACTTTTGCCGTATGATACATCATTACAATCGCTTCACTCAGATACTTCCAGTAATCCGTCTGTAGATGTTTATCACCGATCGTATTTTCAAATAAATCATTAGCCACCACATAGAAAAACGGATCATCGTATGATTGCATCGCCTCTACAATCGAAGTTTTACCAGAGCTGGTTACACCGTTCAAAAATATAATTTTGCCTTTTTCCATGATAGTCATCTTCCTTTGCTTAAGTATAATTTTATAAACGTAATACAGCATGTACTACGTGTTTTTCATTGATTTTTTGAGCAGCATGATCTGACCAATATGATAGGCGTTATGAATACATAGATTTGATACAACTCCCCACCATGGCGCGTTGAAATAAGAAGGGATTTCACGTGTCAATTTATGTTCTTCACTATCTTCAAGTGCCCTGTTCCAATCACTAAAGACGGTTTTCAGTCTATGTAATGTCTTGCCCCATTCCACATCATTCAAGTTAGACAGATCTATGTCGAATGTATCCTCATTATTCACTGAATTCTGCCCGTTGACCTGTTCGGCAATATATCTCTCAAGCCACTTCTCATTCCAGAAAATAAGATGATTGACGATCGCCCAAATGGAAAGCTCCCCCTCATTCTTTACATAAGCGGCTTCCGCCGCATTGAGGTCTGTCAAAATATCATGAAGCGGAATAAACCAGCTCTTGTCATGATAACAGGCGTTTAATTGGTCTATGAGAATAGTTTTGTAACTCATCGTTGCACCTCCCTCAGATAATATAAAAATTTATAAGTTCATTGACTTCGCAATCTTCATCACAAGATCTTCTGACATGTTTCCGCCAATGATCTCGTATTGCAACGCCTTCCCATGCACATCCTCTTCGATCCATACCAATTGGGAAGTTTGGTTATTGAAAATATAAAATGCTTCGACGCCACGGATGGCTGCTTGTTTAACCTTAGTACCATCATGATCAGACAATGCGATCCGGCTCTTTGTTGTCCCGAAAATATTAAGTTTATAACCACCATATTCTTTATAGGTGATGCTGATGCCCACAACCTTCTTATTGGGCTTCAAGTCGCGTATCACTACATTTCTGCCTGACCTGTTACTTTCTTCAATCATTTCATCGATTTCTTGCGGAGTTAAATTATCAAATCCATAAAATATATGAATGGCATCTATATCAGAATCAATCGGAATTTTCGGCTGCCATGGAGAATAATGTTTCTGCAGTTGTTCCAAACCGTCTTCCCATGGAATGGGTGCATAATTGGTCTGTTGTGTGAATTGATTTTCTATAACATCTGCGGTATAAATCGCCTTCCCGTCACCAGGCTTTAAGTCAATGACGATTCGGTCAATCGCATTATCATTGCGTAAGGATTCAATTTGAATCTTTCCAAGCACATCTCCGCTTTTGTTTTTGATATCCATTGATCTTCACTCCTTTCCTTTCAAAACATCTTCCCGATCCTAATACAATAGAAGCTGAGACCTACAGAAGATAAAACGATCATGAGGACTCCAAATATGCAAATCGTCGGCAAGATATCCTCGTAACCATAACTTGTCGTTTATTCGTCTGAGATAAAAACCTTTTGGAAATTCATTATCCTCCGTAAGGGCTGCAGATGCTATCGTAATGGAGCCGGACGGAGCTTTGTTACCCTCTGAAATATTGGTAGAACATATCTCAGGCTGATCTAAATATTGCATTCTTAGATAAGGACCTAACTCAACCGGACAACATTCCAACCCAAGATCATTTGCTCTTCGAAAGAGCTGAAAAGTCGTAGCACCATCCGAAAATCCAAGTTGTCTGACGGTCAACTCAACCGTTTGCAAGCTTCGCTTTGTACTGGAAACTATAAATCTCTCATCATTTAACAACTGTTCTCCATATTTATTCAATAAAATAGAGTGTTGGTCCAGTTTCTGTATAAGCTGTGGTTTTGTTAATCCGCCGACGTCTACTATTCTTATTTCAACTGCGCAATCAGGGTATACTTTTTCATCTTCAATCAACATCCGTATCCCCCTAATCAAGATTACTTCTATTTGACTTTATATTTAAAACGCAGTCACTCATCTAGTTCTGAATCCGTTTACATACTAATCCTAGGTAATTGATAGCAGCAGCCCAAGGCTCCTCAGAAATTCAATTCACAATTTCCCATTATGTTACCTCCACACTTGAGATGTATAAAACCCTACCACCTCTGCGATGTTATACAAGATTTAATTTGAGCAATATGATGCTGCCCGTGCCATACAAATCTTTGAAGGGCGATATCCAATGAAATTGTACCTAACACTTCTGTTCGGAGTTTTCGTCTAAACTGATCGAGATGTAAACTATACAACAGCGTGAGAAATCGCTTGTGCAGTATCTCCATCAGCAAAATTGAATCTTCGATGGGCGTATTCCTGTAATCATGTAATGATGCCCATAAATCCTCTCGATATGAGCTTGCCATCGGTTCATCCTCAGTTAATGCTCTCTTAAATCTGATATAAGCGTTCATGTCATTGTCCGCAAGGTGGTGCACAATCTGTGTAATCGTCCAACCGCCATCACGATAAGGAGTACAAAGTTGATCATCATTGAGATGTTGTGTAATCTCTCTTAAGGTCTTCGTAATTCCGGGAATTTGACCTATGATGTGGATTCTTTCCTCATTAGAGAGTTTAAGATTTGGCTCAAAGTGTCCTATCGGAAAGCGTATATTTTCATCCAAGGTTGACCACCTCTCTCCATTTCTCTACTATAGAACCAAATCATATCCAATATAACCCACAATGTTCCATTTGCGAAGTATAAAAGCAAAAAAGAAGCAACCTTTATTCTCGGGCTGCTCCTTATATTACACTACTCTCATATCTGTATTTGGATTAGAAAACTAGCACAATTAAACCTGAGTTACGAAGGTACAATTATATAAGAAGCGCCCCTATCTTGGGTAGAATGGTGCTTGTCTAGAACATCACCAACCAAGAGAGGAGCGACTTTATGGTGGAGTCTACCATAATGAGTGACCTTATTCTGAAAATTCAATCAAAAAAGGATGGCTTTGCTCATCTAATGCATTATGAATTCTGTTATAGAAATTCCCCCATGTTATCATCTGCCCAGCTTCTTCTAAAGTAAAGTAGCCCACCTCTTCACTTTCATCACTGGTAGTTAAAGCTCCACCAATCGGTTTTCCAGTAAATATATTGTTGCATACGCCTCGCGTTATGTTCTGATACAATCCACAAAATTTAATTAATTCAATGTCAATCCCTGTTTCCTCTTTCACTTCTCGAACTGCTGCCTGCCTAATAGTCTCTCCTTCTTCAACACAACCTTGAGGCATTTCCCAGCCTCTTCGGCCTTTCATAAGTAAAATCTCATTATGTTCATTGAGAACGATTACACTAGCAGAAACGATAAATTTCATTCTAATTCCTCCTATGGTGGTTTAAATAACCACTCTTCCTCGAATGGAATAGCTAAATGCCTAGAACTGAAACAAAATCTTGAGTTGTTAATTGCTTTTCAACCCATACAACAAACTCTATGATTATTCACGAAGTCTCTGAACACTATTGAGAAAATCTTGTTGAAACTCATCTTTAGAACTGCCAAAGAAGAAATATACATGTTCATTTATTAATTCCATTGTTACTTTTTCATCAAGGAGATTAGCAAGCGTTTTCAAATCCTCAAGGATCACCTCCCACGTTTTTCGATGTATTTCGTTAAATGCATAATGATCATATCCAGAAAATATATTTTCTATTGATTTCTCTATATAGCCGAATACTTCCTCATCAAAGTAAATTGAGTCCTCATTCCAACATTGCCCAAGGTACTTCCCGGGTAAAACTTCAATATAACCAGTTCCTTCAAGTTCTTCCCTATCTCTTATTATCTTCATCGTTCACCCTCATTAAATAGTTTCGTCGATTTCACATACTTTTCTGTATATAAGACCCAGCGTATGCTGGGTGTGTGAATGCGGAGTTATGTGATTTCACTGCCTTCATTGAGTAAACTTATCATTTGCCTGTTGGTTTTTAAGATTATCACTTTGTCTTTATAAGGGGACAAGAAACTACAGATTTCTTTCCGATTTGTACTATTGAATTTATGATTCCAAATAAGCATTTCAATTAGTCCTCTTAATGTTTGCTTGTATATAGATCTTTCTGCGCCTATTCTTTGTTTAACAAATCTCATGATAATTCTAAAATGTCGAATCAATACATTAGTGTCTAGGTAATAAATTACATCTGCTCTTGAAAAGCTATCAGAAAGCCATTTATAATATACTCCCTCTACAATCCAACTATCATTATCAATTATTTTATGTAGTAATTTATCTCTCATGTCTGGAGGGTTCTTTCCTGAAAATTCCACTCTACTGCTCCACATGACTGTATCCAGTTCGTAATATTTTATATTTAATTTCTCTGATAAAACTTGACCAAGATATGTTTTCCCGCTACCGGTTGAACCTATAATATGAATTCTTAAAGGTCTAGACATAATTAGCTTCTCCTCTTTAATTTATTGCAGTGATTTCTAATCACCTTCCTGTTTTTATGCAGTTCAACAAACTCGGAGGCGTCTACCATAATATCAACTTCGAAATCCACTTAGCAGACCTAGGCTCCGTTAGGAGCCGTTGCTTTATGTCATACGACGGAATCTCAACTTTGAGTAACCAGCAGATGTTATCATCCCATCATTGATCTGCTATATGCTCCAATAGATCTCCAGGCTGGCATCCCAATGCCGTACATAATTTATCAATTACTTCTAAAGATACATACTCATTCGTATTGAGTTTTGCCATCGTTGCCGATGAGATCCCCGTGATTTTTAATAAATCCTGCTTCTTAATCTCCCTGTCAATCAATAATTTTTGAAATGGTTTATAACTTATCATCTGGTATCCCTTCATATCCGAATTGAAGCTTTATATAGGACCTTCTCAAAAACAAATCCATCTATAATCAATTCTTATCTGATCGAAATCTTTACTTCAATGCTATACCATATCTGAAATAAACATGGCTTTTGTTCCTTCTTCTGGCTTAAATCCAAATAATCCATAGAATTTTTCTGCACTATCATAGGATATAAGCACTTTTGTTTTGAAATTAGAATATCGACTAAGCATTTGTTCCATCATTCTCTTTCCAATTCCTAATGATTGATATTCTTTATGTACTAACATGTAATGAAAATATACTGTCATCACGCCGTCAGACAATGCATTTATTAAGCCAACTAATTTGGTATCATCCCATGCTGTTATAACCGTATGCGAGTTGTATATTGCTTGTCTAAGATCTTCTGGGAAATCTCCTGATTTCCAGTCCACCGAGTGAAACAGTTCTTGAATTGCTTGTGTATCAATGTCTTTTACTTCTTTGAAAATGATTGTCATAATATTGCTCCTATGCTTGTTGTTTTGATTGGGAGTATTGGATAACGTTTCTGTATTCTTGAACCCAAAGGGGGGACTGCTGAAATTCCTTCTCAAAATCTATCCACTGACCAAGGCTCCGGACCTTCACTATTTATTTTTCTCCTGGTACGTATTCGATCAAATCAGATAATTTACAATTAAATGTATCGCATAGCTTGAATATGGTTTCCAGCTTTGTTGTTTCTATATTTGTTTCCCTATAGAGCTTATTGATCGAATTCCGACTTAAGCCCGATTTTTCCATCAATTCAGTTATATCATCTATTCGATGTTCTGCCATGAGTTCTCGTATATTACACTTGATTATGTTCATCTTTCCCCTCCGTAATTCTATCTTCTGGGGTTATATGACCCTCTTTTTCTATTGTTTTTGATTCTGTTGTATAACGTCCTGCACGTTCACGAAAATACCCAGCCTTAGATAGCTCTTATCTTAGGCTGAGTCGTGTTTTCTGAGTGTTCTTCCATGATTATACATCTTACAACCAAAGGGTGGTATCCCTACAGCTTGAATACATTGTTATGTGCCGTTACTGCTTTGAAGCATCACCTAAAAACCTTTAATCCAGATTCCAACTCTATTTTTTACTTTGGTATAAAAACTCAACTTCACCATCTAGCAAATATCGATATTCAAATAATTGCATTGTTCTTTCCCTAATTCTCTCCCGTATAACCATGCCTAGGCTTACCGATCCTTTTGATCCAAGATAACCATTATTAATAAATGTCTTCTCTACAAATTTTGTTTCCTTTAAGTGATACTGTAACCATTCTTTCTGCGATTCAATTAGTGCTTCTCTTGGTTCTTCATCCAACTTAGAAAGAAGCTTTTTATATATTTGATTCAACTCTTTATCCCAAATCTCTGTATATTTGCTTTCCAACGCCCCCCATACCAATGTTGTAATAATCTCTTTGGAATTTTGAAGTTTATTAAATTCCACTTCATAATCATGATCTATAGGATTTCGAAGCATTTCATCATAAAAATCTCCAGTCAAATCATAGTTCCCAATACTCATGGATAACACTTGATTGTTAGAAGGATCTGATTGACCTTCAGTTATTTCTTTCGAGTCTGTTCGATTACCTGTACTCACTACATCAGGAGGCAGTTCAGAATTCATTATTGATTTAGTTTCGCTGTTCATGGTAGTCAATTGACTACTATTTTGGCAAGATGAAAACACTATCGCAATAAATAATAAGAAGAGTATCTTACCTTTCATAAATTATCTCCTTAAATATTATCTTTGATATTTACCGATAATGGGGCATAACGTTGTTGTATCCATGACCCTCCCACCGACTTAAGCGACCAATTGGAGCGACCGCGATGCGGTTAGTCTTAAGGATGTGTCCGCTAGTTCTCTCCCCTGCCAATTGCTTCTCGCGGACCGTGGAGCCTTTAGGCGCCGAAGCACGGATATTATGTTAGAAACTCCCTAGACCTATGGTCTTAAAGTCCTTAATGAGTCCTTTTGCTTCCCCAATATTATTTAATCCCCATTGAGCATAAACTTTCGCGTCCCTATCATTACCTAGAAATTTATGCGTTCGTGCAATTAACAAAACCAGCCTTAAATCAAGTGGAGCTCCAAAATCTTCAATCTTCTTAGATCTAGCTATTATCTCGGCCAATGAAATTGATGTAATCATCCTAGGATCATTAAATTGAGAAAAATAACTCATTCCTTGATTCAAAAACAACTTTTTCATTTCATTTATAGTAACTATTGCATCATACTCTGTTTCTCCGTATTGAAACCATCTTTCACGCTCCACAGTAAAAAATCTCTTCAGCCAATTTGCTTTTTTATTAAGACGTTTTCTGAATTCACAATCATAGGTCGTGATTTCATTTGAAGACTTAAATTCACCAATAGAATTAGGAAGAAAATCTAGATGCACCCCCATCTCCATAACACAAGATCCACCGGATTTATCTGCCTGAATCACCAGAGTGTAAATAAAGTGATTATCAGTTGTCTTCACAAAATGGTGATCGGTTCCCATAAACCCAACCTCATGTAGTTTTGGAACAAAATACACCCTAATTAGCTTTCTAAAATCTTTAGTATTCACGTTTTCATATCCTTTGTAAGATTTCCGATAACGTTGTTGTATTCACAAACCCGAGAGCTTAAAGAGCACCAGCGATGGGTCGAAAACTTAGCCTCGTAGGAGTTGTCGTCTGATACGACTTCCTCGAAACATCTCTGGCAGGCCAAGGGGCGTTAGCCCCGCAGCGTGAATAATTTGCTATCGGATGTTTTAATCCCATTGAGCAACCTACAAGTTCTATCCATATTCATTAAGTACTTTATTTACAAATTCGGTCTTCCCATCCGTATAAGACTGACGATTTTCTCCATATTTAATAGCAAGTTCTTTCTTTAGATTGCCATATTCGACTACAAATTCGGGATTGCTAATTAGTGCATCTCTGAAGGATATATGTCTTAATAACTCTTTGCTCTCTTTATTACAAACATATAAATGATGTTTAGGTTTCTGTATTTTTACTATACTATAAGGAACATTTGCATCTTTTCTTGCAAAAGCTTCTCTGTTCTCAACACCCAAATTCCCTTCATGATAGTAACCTAAACTTTCTAATCCTTGAATTACATCTGGAAGCAAGTCCATAGAATCAATTACTACATCAATATCTAAAATAGGTTTTGCCGCTAGTCCAGGTACTGCGGTACTACCAACGTGCTCAATTCTAAGTACTAGATCCCCGAGTCTTTGTTCTATGATGGATTTCAGATCAGAAAACATTTCAGGCATTTCATTGTTGTAATCTTCAATAATTATTGTTTTTTCACTCATCCTTGAGATGCCCCCAAAAAATAAAGTATTTACGAATATTTCCGATAACGTTCCCGTATTCATGACGCCTGACGTATGCCAGGTGTATCCGCGACTGCCCGGACCGAAGACGAATCCTCGATGCGTGGATATTATGTTATCTGATTCCGGCACTTCTTTTGAAACATCCCAATAGTAAGTTCTTTAACTCATCTCTTCAAAAGGTCTTCCCATTCTTCAATTGATAATTTATTAGATATATTCTTTAAGTTTTCAGGGACACTTACAAAACACATTAATTCTAAACTATTTCCATCTGGATCATTGAAGTAGACCGAAGCATTTCCCTGATTAGGACTAACAAATGGATCTATTGAATCTCTTTTTCCAAATGGAACAGGCTCTATTTCAATGTTTTGAAGCCATTTCACACTGTCTCGAAGATCTTCATAACTCACTCGAAATGCTATATGCCTTAATGATGGATGATAAGAAGTTTTATGCTCTTTGCCCTGTCATAGACCGACCCAACTCTTTTCTTTCTCAATCCAGAAGAAAGCTGTATCTTCATCTCTCCAGGCCAGCTCTAATCCTAATTTAGAATAAAATTCGATTGATTGATGTAAGTTACTTACTGGTAAATGTGCTTCATACAACCCAAGTATCATATTTTCTCCTTTCAATCTTGCCAGTTTCAGATAACGTTTTGTATTGGCGGTGTCTCGACGGGCTTAGGGACTGGATGTGGTCACTCGCTTCTCAAGGTGATTACGATCGTTAATATATTGTTAGTCAAATGAATTTCTGGAAGCAGCCATTGAATTTAAAGCGTTCTCAAAATAGCGATATACTTCATCTGCAATTCTCAGAAACTCTTCAACAAGTACATTGCTACTATCCAAGTAACAAGCATATAGATACTCAACTAAAGCGGAGTCAATCTCACAATAGTTTAATATGGCATTCTTCATCTTAATGATTTCATCTTCCCATACCCCTGTATCTTCTAAAACCAAAGAGTATAATGCACGAATTAATCTCTTAGAGTAACCTTTAATATATCTAGTTTTCATTGAGTGATCACTAACATTAGAAAGTGAACGATGTACACGATCTACTTCCTCCTTGGTCTCTGTATTTAAGTCTAAAATGAACTCTGGAGAAATTATGATCGGGGGCACTTTTTCACCAATGTCCTCCCCATGTATGCAAACACAAATGATCTTAATCCAAAACCCCCAATCATTCGGTCTACTTAATACATCATCAATCGAGCAAATGATCGTATCCATCTTAGTGACGAATGGATATTCTTCCAAAAGCCTGTCTTTAATCATTGACAATCTTTCGTAATCAATATCTTCGGGATTTGCACATACAATAGTAAAGTCTGCATCTGATTTAAAAGGTTGAGCTGTTCCTTTTGGAATCGAGCCACACATATAAATGCTATGAATCTTACCTTTAAAATCGTTAAGTATATGATCTATATACTTATCAACCAAATCCTTATATTCACTTTGTATTGCAATTCTATTTATAACTTTTTCTAATATCATATAGACTCCTCCTAAAATATGAGCTTCTTCGAGCTACTTTCAATGAATTTACGACTTTCAATGTGCTTGGTTCATTAAGATTGAGATATATTCTTCATCTTTAAGCCTTGTCACCTTACATTTCTCATTGCATTCAAATTCTAATATTCTCTCTTCAATTGTTTTATTAGAACTATCTTTAAATACGTCCTCTCTGTCATAGTGAGGGAAAATAAGCTTGTCGGTTACACCTAATGCCTTAAAATCCGTTAAATCCATTGTGTTCATCTGTGGAGTAAAGAAATCGACAATGTTAATATTCGGCCCCAGTAATAACGTTCCAGCACTTACTCCAACTATAATTACATTCTGTGCGGCCAGTGTTTTAATAATTTTATCAGCACCACTTTTCTTAGCGTAATACAATAAAGTAAATGGATTTCCACCATTGATATATATAACATCTCTATGTAAGAGAATTTGCGGGTCATCAAATTCAATATCTACAAAATTGATATGTTGAAATCCCATGTCCTTAAACTCTTGCATCGCACTTTGTGCATATCTATTAGTTTCTTTTCTAGGGGATGCTGTTGTAATAATTGAGACTTTTAATTGAGAAATATCTCCATCAATAAAATCCAGAAATTGATTTTTAATATCTTCAGTATAAAAACCACAAGAGGTTAGTAACAAGCTACTCATTTTAATCCCCGTCCTTAACTAATAGTTATCAATCTTTTAATTAAGCATTCCCCTGATTTTTGCTAACTTTTTTGTGTTCACAAACTTACGCAGCAAGTTGTCACATAAATCAACTCCCCTGCCAAAAACATCATTTTGACCAAGGGGTAACCGTAGCAGTGGTTGTCTGCTGAAATCCCTCTTCGATATCCTTCCCGCAGAGCTAGGCTCCATCAGGAGCCGCTGCTAGAATATTATGTTATGAGATGTCAAATTACTCTTCATTGCTTTCACTTTCAAATTTCTTTTCTTGATTTTGCTTAAACGTTCTTCCGTTAACATCTATCCACTCTACAGGGCCTGCTGCTTGACGGCCTAATACTACAGCAGTCGCTGCACTGATACTGGAGAAAATCGCATTCTCATTAAATATATAAAATTCCCCGCCATCAATCAGAACTCCAGTTTCTATCAATTTGTTTCTCTGCTTGATCCATCCCTCGGAAATTGAACTTGACGTCTGTTTACAGCTTTGAGATCCAGATAGAACTACATAGCCTTTTTCAGTTTCTATCAATTTAGCAGAAGCTCTTTTGCTTTTTAGCGTGTATATGATATCACTACTAACCGGAGGTGATGAAATTACATTATCATTTGATTGTTTAAGGGTAGAAGGAACCAAGAACATAAAATTAACTACTGGAAAAATCAACTTCATCTGCTCTAAAAAGTATTCCATATCTGAAATATCAGCTTCAGGGAGAGTTGTTAACTCAGGCTGTACAGCATTATCAATTTCGGCTGTTTTCGCATCCTTAGATAAAGAAATAATTCGAGATTCTAAATACTTGATATGAGATTTAGTAAGCATTCCATCCTTGCTTATAAAGGCTACAATTTCGATAAAATCCTTATCTGAATCCGCTAAGTGTTGCTTTAATCTCTTTTTAAGATTCTCTGCTTCACCTATGTATATGCGTTCATTATAGTTTTCGTTGTTAGGTAAAGATTTTAGAATGTAGACTCCTGGTCTATTAAATTCGGGTCGCTCTATGATTTTAGGCAAAGAAGAACGCTGTGAATATAAAGCCTTACCTGACCAATTACCGATTTCAATTGTTCTAGGCCCTGTTTCTGACCCATCCACAAGAAATATAGTTAGTTTTTTTCCCACTCTTGGTTTCCCCTTTAATTTGATTTCTCATAACATCATATCTACGAACTTCGTAAATATCTCTCTTATCAAACAATATCCGAACTACATATAATATAACCCATATTAATCCATCTGCGAAGTCACGAACATACTCAAAAAAAGCAGCCCCAGTGCGAACTGCTCCATTTGTTAGAAAAGACTAACCTGTTGGATGCAGTTTTACATTTGGGCTGCTCTTTCTTCGCTCAACTTTACTCATAACCTTCAGTAATCAACCTTTGCTCCCCTTCACCTAAAACATTTACTTCGCTCCGCTACTCCACACCACGCGTTCGCTCATCGCTTTATGTTGTGCAATCAGGCAGAGTTCTGCCGCTTTGAATGCATGTTCTTGTGTCATGGCTGTCTCGGTGCGATCCAGACAATCGCGAATCAGTTGACCAAAGAACGGATAACCGACCTTGCCCTTCACGCTGTAGCGAAACTCGCCTTCATGGTTTACCAGATAGACCTGATCTCCTTCCGGTTCTCTCGCTACATCGATATACTTCCGCAGCTCGATATAACCGTCCGTTCCCAGAATAACTGTACGCCCATCACCCCATGTGCCCAGACCATCCGGTGTGAACCAGTCCACTCGGAAGTAACCGGAAGCTCCGTTATCACCAATCAGAGAAGCTTCGCCGAAGTCCTCCAGTTCCGGGAACTGTGGGTGATTGAAGTTATGCACACGACTGAACCCTACCTCAGCGTCCGTACATGATGCAAACGTCAGAAATTGTTCGATCTGGTGACTCCCGATATCACAGAGAATACCGCCATACTGCTCATGCTTGAAGAACCAGTCGGGTCTTCCTCCAGCATTCAGGCGATGCGGGCCTGTACCCATAACTTGCACTACTTTGCCGATTGCCCCTTGTTCGATGAGCTGCCCCGCATAGATCGCACTTTCTACATGCAGTCGTTCACTGTAATACACCATATACTTTTTGCCCGTTCGCTTCACTTCTTCTCGTGCAAGCTTTAATTGCTCCAGCGTGGTAAATGGGGCTTTGTCTGTAAAATAATCCTTGCCTGCGGCCAATACTCTCATGCCAAGCGGCGCACGATCTGAAGGGATCGCTGCACTTGCCACCAATAACACCTCATCGTCTGCAAGCACCTCCGCTTCAGATCCAGCGACTTGAGCCTGTGGGAACTGCTTCCGAAATGCCTCCACCTTCGCCGGGTCCGGATCATACACCCACTTGAGAGTAGCTCCAGCCTCCAACAATGCCCCAACCATGCCGTAGATGTGTCCATGATCCAGCGCAACAGCAGCAATCGTGAACTCACCCGGACCACATACGACCTCTTTTGTAACGCTTTTTGGTGCATAAAACATCCCATCTTTAGCCATGTCATCCCATCCTTATTATAAAATGTTGATTACAATGAACTCGTCTTATATATCATCTTCATTTAAACGTCTGACTCAAATCAGCAGGTTGACTGCCACTGAATGCCTTGTCTTTCTTCGTCGTTGAACCAGCAATGCGTTCCTGCAGATGCTCGTAGAACAGATCCTCATCGATCGGCAGATCGACCCAGTTATCCGTCCAGGTAGACAGCAGCATAGCGTTGGATAACGTCAATCCGTGTATACCATCCTCACCGGGAGCAATAAGTGGTGCGCCTGTAAGAATCGCATCAACCCAGTTACGAATCAGACCCGGGTGACCCGTTTCCACACCTGTAATCGGGATTTCACATTTCCAGCATTCTGGCTGTCCAAAACCTCCGGTAAACCGCTGATTGAATTCAGGCTCAGATTCCCGAAGTCGCCAGAACGTAAGTTTTCCATCTTCGATCACGATTTTACCTCGGTCTCCGTTGACCTCGAATCGATTGGTACCCGGTGCTTCGCCAGTGGTCGTTACAAAGACACCTGTTGCTCCATTTTCATACTCCACATAAGCCGTTACATCATCTTCCACTTCAATGTTCCGATACTTGCCAAACGAACAGAAAGCACGCATTCGTACCGGCATCATGCCGATGGTCCACTGCCACAGATCCAGTTGATGGGGGTCTTGGTTAATCAGTACACCGCCCCCTTCACCTGCCCATGTTGCCCGCCAGCCGCCGGAATCATAGTAACTTTGGGATCGATACCAGTTCGTAATAATCCAGTTGGTACGCCGTACCTCTCCCAGTTCCCCTGAAGCAATCAAGTCTCTCAGTTTAATATAGAGTGGGTTGGTCCGCTGGTTGTACATCATGGAAAAGACTTTACCGCTGGCTGCGGCCGCTTCATTCATCTTGCGTACCTGTTTTGTATACACACCTGCTGGCTTCTCAATCATGACATGCAAGCCATGCTGGAACGCCTGAATGGCCTGTTCCGGATGATCATAGTGCGGCGTTGCAATAATGACTGCATCAATCGTACCCGAAGCCATCATCTGCTCTGCATCCTGCCAATAGGTTACCGTTGCCGGAAGGTGACTGGATACCCAGCTCTCCATCTCTCTTCTTACATCACATACGGCGACCAGCTCTGCACCGGGTACTTCTCCAGCCACCAACGTTCTGGCATGTGCTGCTCCCATGTTTCCTATACCAATCACCGCTACTCGTACGATACTCATGACTGCTCCTCCTCGTCCACACGACGCTCAATTTCGGCGAAAACGTCTGCAAAATGCTGTAACATCGCCTTGGATTCCAAGGCACCACTAAAGTCCTCAATTCCGTAGTATCCGTCATACCCAACGGCACGAAGATCTCGCACCATCTGTACCCAATCGACCATGCCTTCAGTCAGCGGCGTCCAGTGACATTTCCAGGCTGTATTCAGAGCCACTCCGCTGCTCTTCTCCGTCACATTAGCCTTTTGTGAATCTTTCCCTTCTGGTTCAAACCACCCGGCATTTTTTACATGTACATGAGCCAGATAAGGCCCTAGCAACTCAAGTCCCATCCGATGGTTCTCATATCCTTCATGCACCATATTGCCTGGATCGTACAATACACCAACATGCTGCGGGTCGAGCGATTGCACAAGTCGATAGGCCAGCGATGCCGTCGGTGCAATCGTCTGGTGATGTGTCTCTACAATCGCCTTGATGTTGTACTGTTTGGCCAGATCTTGTACTTCACTCAGGTAATCAACGGCTTTACGATACAACTCAGGATAACTGGTCTTGCGATCATATCCAGGAACACCCACACGCATCATAGATGCTCCTAAACCAGCCGCAGCCTGAAACGCTTGCTTGGTGGCAGACAGATCTTCACAGTTCAGATACGGTACAAGTGCGATCGATTTTCTACCTTGCCCTAACGCTGCTTCACGAAAAACAGGAACCTGTTCCTCCCAGCGGCTCGGATCTACCGAGCATCGATTATTTCTCCAGTAAGAAGGCTCTTCAGATATAGCATCTTCAGGAATTCCACGGAATCTCCACTCAATTCCATCAATTCCCGCTGCTGCCGCAGCCGATGCCAGTTCTTCTGCATTCAGATCAGGGGTAGCCACCGTGAATACAGACAGTTTCATCATGATCCATCTCCTTATGTAAACGTATTCATTTCATGTCGTAAAGGCATTGTATCATTCCACTGAACGTCACCATAGGGGAAAACGCCAACAGATGAATGACAGATAACGAACAGAGCACATTCCCCATTCAGAGATAACTTCCAAGAGAATGATGTGATCAAAAATCAAAAAAGACATCCCTGGAACAGATTTGAATTCTGCTCAAAGATGCCTTGTACAATAAACATATATATAAGATGAAATTTATGGAGAAGGTTCCCTATCAGTTATCCAGTCGCGACTTAAGTAGCTGGTTCTGGTTCTTGTACTCGTCCAACTTGCAATCAGCGCATATCTATCTAATCCCGATCAAAGAACACATGTTCAGCCTGTATTTTCCCCTGTTCTATTGTCATGATGCCAAATGAGTATTGTTTCTGAAAACGCCGATCCGTAGGCGACCCCGGATTAAATACCAGTGTGTTGTCCACGGTATGCATCACCGGGATATGTGAGTGTCCGTAGATCACAGCATCCACATGCTGGCCTGCAAAGGTATGAATTGCATTCTGTTCCGTACCCTTTGATCCCAGATGACCGTGCACAAGACCCAGACGAAGCCCTTCAACTTCAACAATACGGGAATATCCCAGTTTTTCAGCGATTTCGGACGGGTCCGTATTACCCGCTACACCTTCAACTGGTGCATACTCGCTAAGCAATGGGTATACGCTCCAATCCGACCAGTCACCGGCATGAAGGATGAGATCTGCACTCGGCAATACATCCAGGAGCCTAGTCGGTAACTTCCGTGATTTACGTGAACAATGCGTGTCGGAGATGACAACAATTTTCATATAACAACCCACCTTTCCTTCGTCTTATTGCAATCTATTCTGTCTGTGATGGAACAGCTTGCATCTGAGTACAGGAACGTTCCATATCTTCGAGTGTAATGGATGCAAAGAACTGCTCCACCTTCGCCTCGGCAACCTGATACAGATTGGTCAGCAAGCCGTCTATATGCAAGCCCACTTCACAATCCGGGTTACAATTGCCGTGAATCGGGAACAATGGACCTTCGTCCTTGGCAGCCTGATAGATCATGGCTAATGTGATTTCACTTGATGGCTTCGCTAAGTAGAAGCCTCTTGTTCCAGGAGAGGAGTTCACCAATCCTGCCTTTTTCAGCCCGCCCAGAATACGTCTGACGACGACAGGGTTGGTATTCACGCTACCTGCAATATGTGCAGACGTGATTCGTTCAGGCGCGCTGAGTGACAATAACAACAAACAATGCACACTGACCGAAAAATGAGTACTCATGATTAACCACCTTTATTTAATATAATCCTAGTCATACTGACCTATTCAGAGAACAGATCCTTTTCGGGACGTGCTCTGATCTTGAGCTGTCGCACACTGTATTCCAGTTGTTTCACAATATCATCCAGTTGTTTGCGATCAATCTTGGTTGGATCTTCCACCGGTTTCGCGGACGACTTGAGATCGCGGATCGTTAACTGCTGTTCTTGCCATTTGTCCATCAGATCTGCAATATTGGCATAGAAACGTTCGTAATCTTTGATGACCAGATCAAGATAAGCATCTACCTCATCCGGATCATAACCACGAAGTTTATAATTAAATTGTTTTTCATGAATCGATAACGCATCTAGCTGCACACCCAATTGTTTGAACAATTGTCTTTGTTTATCCAATCTTCGTTTCATATGTTCATCCATATTGACAACCTCCATTATAAGCCAAGCCGTAGTTCTATTTCGTGGGAAGAACACACGGCAATTTCTCTCTCTATTTTTTATAACACATAATCCGTCAGATATAAAACGATACAGCCCTATTCCTCACGAAAATGATTGCTTTTCTTCCAATTCGGGTAAAGACTCACTACACCCCACAACGGGAAAGGAGCATGTCCTTATGAGTACATTAACTAAAGATCAACATCAAATACTGAAAAACGCCCTTTTGGAGCAACGTGAAAACTTGCAGCGTCATTTTGAATCCAGCATGGAAGACGGTGCTCCAGTCGAGTCGCTGAAAGATTCAACCGGTGAGCTGTCCTCCTATGATAATCATCCGGCAGATGCCGGTACGGAAACATTTGAACGCAGCCGTGATCTGGCGATTGACGATACATTAACAGACGAATTCAATCAAGTGAACGACGCATTGGAACGTATGGAACAAGGTACATACGGAACCTGTGTAACGTGCGGAGAAGATATTCCTTTCGAACGACTTGAGGCTATCCCTTATACCGCTTACTGTATTGACGACACACCTAATCGGGAGATCAGCAACGATCGGCCTGTTGAAGAAGAAGTAATGACCATGCCTCCAAGTGGTGCTGGAGAAGGAAGACAGCAGCGGGTCGGCAAGTTCGACAACGCAGATGCCTGGGAAGCGGTCGAAGAATATGGCACATCTAATTCCCCCGCAACCGCAGCCAAACGTGATGTGAAGGGTTACGATGAGAACATGTAACTTCGTTATGAACTGAAACGGGATGCATCAAAATTGAATTCGATTCAATAGGTTGCTCTACCATTAGCCTTCCTTATCACGCATTAAAAAGCCGCCATTGGGCGGCTTTTTCTAGTTTTCTCCAAAGCAGTCTCTCACGTTTGCGGTTACTTGCTTCCAGCGATAAGGCTGAACCCATGTATTCCATCCGTTTATTCTTCCGACTCACTACCAGATGATGCAGATTCCTGTCGCTTAGACACAGATCGAGACTTTTTCGTAGTTGCTTTGTCCTTATCAGACGTAGCATTCTTTTTCTCTTTTGCCTCTGTCTTAGAAGCAGGTATTTTCACTATAGGTTTGGAGAGAGCAGAGAATAACTGAAAAACCTCCTGTTCCCCTTGCCGATTCTCTTTTGTAGTATAGGGTTCACAGAGTTTTATGATGTTTTTATACAACTGCTCTACTTCCTCACGGGTTGCATACAGCGTGATGTCCGAGAGGAACATCCGATCTTCGTTTTCCGCCTGATGCATGAATCGCTGACGACTCTGTTCGAACATCTCATTTAATAATTTGAGTGTCTCGGACCGAAACACCTGTTTCAATGGAGAGTTTTCCTTGTCTTCATCTTCGTGACGGAGATGGATCTCTCCGGTGAATGGTTCGTAGTATTTTGCAATAATCCCATTAATCTCACGTGTGGAAACGATGGTCAGCAGACCAATTTTCTCCAGCTTTTTTACATGATAGTGCACTTTGGCTGGCACCTCACCCATCTGGTCGGCGATCTCTTTGACAGTGGATGGTCTGCCCTGCTTGTTAAACATATTCATAATCTGAATCCGATACGGATCGGAGTAGATTTTAATTTCTTCAATTGTTGAAAGAACCTTGTGCTCCATCCCTGTATCCTCATTTCCGGGGTACCTGTTGTCCATCGATATCTCTATTATAACGTTGCGTCAGGACTTCGGTCAAAACGAGCCAGAAATGACTTGATACAGAAAATCGGCTAAGGATCACTTCTGAATATCTTTACAGAACACTTCGAAAACTTTTGCTAAATAACAGCATACCTGCGGACATGGCAAGCATAATACCAGAAACGATAAACAGAACAGGCATGGTCATCCAATCTGCAAGTGCTCCCGAAGCCAGACTCCCAAGGGGTGAAACACTCAAGACGAGCATACCCTGAAGGGCATACACTCTGCCCAGCATCTCCGAAGGGGTAACTTCCATAAGATAGGTGGCCAGCGGTGTTGTAGCCAGCGGAATCCCCATACCCATCAGTAGACAAAAGGCCGCTGCAACCGGCAGTTGGAAGGAAGTCATATAAGCGGGTAGTGCCGTCATCGCATAACTGAGACCCAACATGACAATACCGCTGATGACCAGCACACTTTTACGATAATTCGCTCCCCTTTGTGTCAACCATACACCACTGAGCAGCATGCCTCCCACCATCAGCCCACTAAGCAGACTTAATCCCCCAGCGCCAGCATGCAGCGTTTCAATGACATAGGGTGTACGGAGAACATTAAACGGCATCAGGCAGAAATTAACGAAGGCAAACAGGATGGAGACAATTAACAATAAGGCATGTTTACGGAGAAAATGAAAAGCTTCCGCCATTTCGGAGAATATACTACTTTTGTCGGATGGAAGAGAATTTATTTCAATTGATGTTTTATCTTCATTGTTAGCAGATGTTAAGGCTTCAGGGTAGCCTACTCGGCTCATAATCAAAGCACTTAGCGCAAACAACCCCGCATCAATCAGGATCGTCCAGGCAATGCCTATTGTAGCAATAAGGGCACCCGCCACTGCAAGTCCTGCGAGTTCGGCCACTCTGGTTGCGGAAGAGGACATGGCATTACCCGAAAGCAGCATCGATGGGGGAAGCAATCTGGGGACACTGGACACTTCCGCAGGACTAGTGAAGCATTCCAGCAAAGAATTCAGAATTGTAATGACAAACAGATGCCAGACTTCAAGTTGGCCCAATCCAAACAGTAGAGCTGTAATACCAACAAATAATCCGCGACCAGTATTGGTAATCACAATCACTCTTTTGGGAGACATGCGATCAACCAAAGCCCCGGCGAACAGACCCAGAAGGATATTGGGCAAAAAATTCACCGCCAGCAACGTACCCATCAGCACTTTCGAACCGGTTAGAATGTACACCATCCAACTGTACGCAATCGAATCAATCGAATCACCAAATCTGGATACAACTTTACTAAGCATAAATTGCATGTACGGTCTGATTCGTATTAACTCACCCATACCTTGCTTGCCAACTGCTGTGTTATCGCTCATCCCTTTTCACTCCTCAACGTTAAAATATTTTTCATGTTAATTTTATTTTAACGTAAGTTATGCAGAAATCAATACCTCCGTGAAAATAATTTTAACGATAAGAAAAAAAAGTAAAATCTGCTCTGCTTTTAGAAGATTCGTAATCAACACAAAGAATTTTTTAACAACCTTTTTGGACAACCTCCTATAACACAAAAAAACAGACCACATGTGGTCTGCTCGGCTTGACGGATTATATTTGAACTGCCTTCATTTGCTGCCTACTTCTCAAGACGCAATTGAAATCCAGCTTGCTCAGCCTGAACCTCCAACATCAAATCACGTACCCGGCCTGCTTCATTCCCCAGGCGTTCTTCGCTGATTAGGTAGTTGGTCCATTTTAGCTCTAGTGGAAGTTCAATCGTACCCGTCAGGCAATCCCACAGAGCGTCGAGATTACCCCCATAAAAATCCGGCAGCTTCAGCTTATCCTTTAATTGTTGATGAAGTTCAGCGCTACTAGCAAAGTCTTCTCCATCCAGAATCACGGTATTCATGGCTGCTCCTTCCTCTATTTCAAACGTGTAAATGATGCATAGTGATCTGTCGTTTTGTAGATGAGCCCATCATTGGAGTACACAATCCGATCCGAATTACGGAAGCCGGAAGTATAGTTAATATCCGCTTCGCGCCATGTACGTCCGCTGGCCGAAGGCAGAAGCCCTTCCCGATTGCCAAATGTGTCCCCACCGATGCTTTTCCCAGGAGCAACTACAGCCAAGTTTCCTTTTGACGCTACCCAGCCAAGTCCTGTTGCCTGTGATTTGGTAATAAAGTTACATGGCAACGTTCCGTTTGCACTCACATAGTTTGCTACACCCGTAAACGTATTGATGATGGTACATGTTGCAGCAGATGCCTTCTGCTGTGCGACTGGAGTGAACTGTGAACCTGTGAGGAAAACAAACGTTAACAACAATGCCAGTAATGCGGTAGATATCAACTTTTTCATCAATCCGGCCTCCCGATCCCTCAAAGTAGATGAACGTTGTCACGATATGCGTTTTGCAAGCTGTAACGTTCTAGTTGTATGTTCTGCTAGATTATAGTAAACAAGTCATCTCATGACTATTTATATCACATCATTTTGGTAGAAAGATCAAATGAAGACGTTTAATTTGTAAAATATTATAATTGTAACATTTTAAGACAGAAAAAAGACTCTCATCCTGAAGATGGAGTCAACTTTTCTAGTATGTTTAAACTGACCTAATCTAATCGATCAGTTGCACCCGTTGACGAGTTCGAGCCGATTCCAGGCACGCATCAATAACGCGCATGTTTTGAATGGTATTTTCCGGACTGAAAGGTAGGGCAGCTCCATCAAGCACAGCCGTTGCAAATGTCTCCACCTGAAGCACATAGGAATTGGACACGGATACACGTTCCTCACGGCTGACCGAATCGGTGTGCACAATAATCTGAGGTGGAATATCACTGTTCTCCCAGCCAAATACTTTTGGCAGTTCAATCCGCCCTTCCGTCCCGAGAATCTCCATCTCCGCTCGTCCTGAAGCCCACATGCCACAGTCAAAAGTTAAAGCTACCGAATTCGGAAATTCTACCAGTCCCGACGCCATCATATCCACGCCATCATGCTCGTCCGAGAATAGAGCGTGTACTGTCACCGCTTCCGGTTCCTGTCCCAGATACATCCGGGCTGCCGAGATCGGATACACGCCAAGATCGAATAATGATCCGCCGCCCATCTCTCTTTTGAACCTTACATTCTCCTTGTCATCAGCGGTATTACAGGTAAAGTTACCATGGATGGCTCTGACGATGCCTATTTCTCCACTAGCTATAATCTCTTGCACACGTCTGTGCTTGGGATGATATCGATACATAATCGCTTCTGCAAAAAGAACACCATGCTGCTCACACGCCTCGATCATTTCTGCCGATTCATCTGCATTCAAGGCAGCAGGTTTCTCACACAACACGTGTTTGCCAGCCTGTGCCGCTTTGATGGTCCATTCTTTGTGCATATGGTTAGGCAAAGGAATATAGACGGCTTCAATGTCCGGATCAGCGATGAGCTCTTCATAACTGCCATACGATCTGGCAATGCCGAGTTCTTCGGCAAGGGTTTCCGCTTTTTCCTTGCTGCGGCTGGCAATTGCCAAGACTTCACCACGTTCGGACTGCTGGATTGCTGGAATGACTGCATTTTTGGCAATGGTTGACGTACCGAGTACACCCCACTGTAACTGTTTATCCATGCTTATCTTCCTTTCGTACCGTAATTGTCCTCATCTGCCTTGTGTAACATGCCGAGACAACGATCCAGATCCGTTTTGACCTGTTTTTTGTATAACTCAGCTTTTTCCGCACCATCATCCGTAAAATGATATAAAACGATTTCCTGAAAATCGACCTTTGGATCATTGCCCTTCAGCTTCTTCGTGCGATAAAAAACACCTTGCTGTACCAATTCATGCAGTGCCCGATATACCTCGCTCTGGGGTGGTACATAACCGTAGTCTTTGAATTCCTGCTTCATCGCCTCCAGCATCTCGTAACCATACCCCCTGTGCTGTTCAACCATCGTAATCAGATACAGCTTGATAAATGCCCGCTGTGCAATCATAAAAGCCACGTTCATTCCCCTCCTGTCAGAACCTATATATCTAGTATTATAAAACTTATGTTCGGGTTCTGCCATCTTTCTCCGCTTTGCCTCCCTTTTATCTATCTTCAAAGAAGGTGAGAAAGATATCGTGTGGATACGCGTTAACCTGGGGGAAGCACGGAAAAAGGTTTTCTGTTGTGAATTTTTCATGTGATGAAATTTTAATTTTTATTCAAAAGAATTAATTTCATAATACCTTTAGCTGCTTCAATCAAGGCTGGATATAGATCGAAACGGTTCAATTTGTCTATATTCAGTTACAGAAATTCATTTTTAGTGAGTTATGAAATTAGTTTAAAAGTTGTTTATTTCAGAGCTCAGGGAGTCGTGTGCAAGAATTTTAATAATAAGAAAGACTGTGCAGAAGCTGTAAAAGCTGTAATACCTGTGCTCCTGTATCTTGTGTTCGTATACTCTCGTACTCCCGTACACTTCTATGCCGCTCTGCTGATCTATTATGAATTTTTCATATGTTGATATATTCATTTATTGCGGGCAGACTTGGGTACAGATCCCACAATCCATTTGCCCCAGCTTACACGCGAGATAAGCCATGTCAGTACACAGGATAATGTAAGAGCCAACAACCAGGTGATGATCATTCGGACGACAGGGTTCCAGCCCATAGCAACGTAAAACAACTCATCTGGAATGTAGCTATACCGCAGCATCAACATATGCATCAGATAACCGCCATACGATACACCACCAATCCATCCCAGCAATCGTGTAGCCCTGAGGTTATGCAGTTTCCCGGCCAGCTGGTACATGACCATAATGGAAGCGATCAGAAAGAGTGCCATATCAGGGCGGATCAAGCTGACTGTGTAGAATGTAATTTTGATTCCTTCCGGCTTCTGAAACTCCAGCATTAATAAATAAGTAAACCGCAGACCCAGAACAATAAACACTGTCCAGTATATCCAGCGTAATCGATGAATCCATTCATTCCAGTGCTGGACGGATAATCCCGCGGCTGCACCTAGCACAAAATAAATAAAAAAATAGAGGAAATTGCGGTCTGCATACGTTGTAAAAGCATCTGTCAGCACTGGGATATTCAGCCGTTCCATGAATTTGGCGATGTTTCTTAATTGATCTGCAAGCACCAGATACACCACGCCAGAAATCAATAATGCGATCAAGCGTCCCTTGGCCTCATATCGGTTATATACATAACGAATGGCTCGCAAGAAGAGCGGAAATAACAGATAAAACTGGATCAGCATAATGATGTACCAAAAGTGTGAAGTCGTTTTGCCCGTAAGCAACTTCAAGCTTAGGTCTGGTATGTCATTCCATCCAAATCCGGTCCAACCACGCGGTGCTAGTGTAAAATAAATGAGTGACCAGATCAGATAAGGCACGATCACGTCGTTTACTCTTTTTCTCATGAACTGGCCATAATTCAGCTTGTCTCCCGTGTTATAAAACAGCACCATCCCTGTTATGAATATGAATAAAGGAACTGCAAATTTGGAGAGCATCAGCAGTATGGCCAGTAACACGCCATCCTCCAGTCTCGTTTCCGGCACCACAGAGTAATGTGCGATGGAATGCTGGAGAACCACTGCTCCAAAGGCAATTCCCCTTAAGCTCTCTATTTCTGTAATTCGTTCTTTGCGAGGCATACATTCAGCCATCCTTTCTTGGTTTTGCGATACAAACAAAGTACAATGAAGCCGTATATTTAATGAACGGAGTTGATACACATTTCTTTAACAGACAAAGACGTAACCACTACTGATTCCAAGTATGTCCAACAACATCTGGCTAACGAGCGAACTTTTCTGGCCTGGGTACGCACAGGTATTGCCATGGCGGGCATTGGCTTTCTTGCTGCCGGATTTGGTTTCAATTCATCGGCGTATGATCGGCTTGCACATATTGCGGCGATTATTACCGGTATCACTTCTCTGATTGGTGGCATATCCATCATTGTATATTCGGCAGCAGCCTATCATCGGAAGCGTACACAAATCAATGAACAGACGTTTCAGGCATCAACCGGATTAATCCGGTTCCTTACCATGATGCTACTGGTGATTGGACTCGCTTTGGCTGTACTGTTATATGTATTGTTATTCCCTGCTTGACTGGGTAAAAACACCATCCGACATTATTGACACCCACCCATATGCAACACAGGGACAAAAGCCGGCTTCCCTTAAGGAAACCGGCTAATGACCATCTGGTGGATCATATATGTCATTCCATTTTACAGATAATAAGTTATTGGTTTTTATTTCATTTCGATTAAATTCGCGGCAAGATTACAGGAATGTATTGTTACCAAATCGCGCTGCCTTGTTTTGGGCTTCCAATCTGCGTTCTTCCATATCCAGATCCGGACGTTCGGCTGGCACATCTCCGCGATGAGCTGCTTCGGCTCTGTCCCGGTTAAGCTGGCTGTTGCCACTGAACACATCGTACACATCGGAGTCCCGATCCGTAGAATCTACGAGCAGCAGGATTTTACCATTCTGTACATACTCCTCATACTGTTTAGCGTCCTCTTCCGGAATACCAAGACCTACCAGTCCACCCACCAGTCCGCCAGCTCCCGCACCTACGGCTGCACCGGTAAATGCTGCTGCAATGGGGCCTGCGGCCAGAATGGGACCTATGCCAGGTATGGCTAGTGCACCGATACCTGCGAGCAGACCGGCTACGCCACCAAGGACACCACCTGTTGCTGCACCAGCAGCCACACCTTCAGGGGCTTTGGTACCTGTCTCTTCCCGAATAGCCTTCAGTTCATCCCGATCCTGTGTAACAACGGAGATTTCGTCTGAAGTGAATCCTTGTGCTTTCAGACCTTCGATAGCCTGTGATGCTTCACGTTCTGTATTAAACACACCTACGATTTTCTTCTGCATAGTGAATTCCTCCTCATATTATTGAGTGGTTCGCTATGTTATTACCCGCCTAAGTTTCTTTTAAACGCTCGCAAGTCAATATACTATGTGTTGATAGCAAATAATTGCTGAGGTTCATTCCTTTTATTCCTCATCATGGTGTGCCTTAAAACTCAGGCATGTGATACGTTGTCAGGCATGCTCTACGTTGAAGGATGTTAGGGTCCAAAACATCTTGAAGTCCAGACTGGCTGATCCTGGCGAATTGTCCAGACGATTTCTAAGGAACCGAGGACGTCTTATTTAGCCTTTGGGTCTTCATTTTAGTTTATATGGAATCGTTGATGTCTTAAAGAATGAAGTAATTCATCTACTTGCCCCGTGGTTTGGCTCGATTCGTGGCGACCGCTTCAAGTGGATTATCCGGCCAGTAGTGCTTCGGATAACGACCTTTCAGGTCTTTTTTGACGTCAAAGTACGTCTCTCGCCAGAAATTCGCCAAGTCTCGTGTGACCTGTACAGGTCGCTGAGCCGGTGATAATAGGTGGATGGTCAACGGGACTCGCCCACCCGCTATACGCGGTGTCTCCTGTTGTCCAAACATCTCCTGTAATCTTACCGCCAGCGCCGGGTCCTCTGGACGACTGTAGTCCAAGGGTATACGAGAACCACTGGGCACCTGTATATGCGTCGGCGCTTCATCGTCCAGTTGTTGTCGTTGCGTCCAGCTCAATCCACCCAGTAATACATCCTGCATCGACAATCTCTTCAGGTCGGCTGCCGATCGCATGCCTGTCAGATAAGGGGTAAGATGTTCTGCCAACTCTTCTGTTAGATTATCTTCGATCAGGTCGGGCCACTCAGGTAGATGGAGATGCAGGAACCGCAGCCTGTCCGCAAGTTGTCTGGATGTTTTTGTCCAGGGCAAACAATCCAGCCCTTCCATCCGTATCCCGGTTAATAGTGCTTCCAGCACCTGATCTTCAGGCGGCTGTGCAATACTGCTCTCTTTAATCACAAGGGCTCCAATACGAAGTCTCTTATGTGCGCGAACGCTGCGGGTATTGGAATCCCAGGCCACTTGCACTTCATCGTGCAGCAGGTACTGCCCTGCCTGCAACAAGGTCTGCTCCTGCAACGGCGCAGCCAGCAGGATGCGCGCATCTGCGCCCTGGTCGTCTGCCTCGGCTGCGACCAGATACGCTGAACGGCTCAGCGATTCTGTCGCTGCGAGCCGTACGCCGCGGCCGCTGCTCAGCAGATAGCGGCCGTCCTCCCGGCGTTGCCCGATCCGGTCCGGATAGGCGAAGGACAGCAGCAATCCGCAGCTGTCCTCATCCGGCCGCACCGGATCGGCCGCCGGGCCGATCGCCGAGCGCAGCTGGCGGCTCTCCTGGAGCATGCGCCGCACGGCCGCGCTGTCTGCGACAGCCGCTGCCGCTTGAGGCATGCCGCTGCTGTCCGCGGTCAGCAGCGCCTCTACGCGCGGGCGGAGGTCCGTGCCCGCGCCTGCACTGCCACTGCTGCGGAGGCCCGCAGGCTCCTGCAGCAGTGCCGCCAGCATGATGGCGTAGCTGGCCAGCCCAAGCTCCGCTGCGCGGAGCAACATGCTGGCCAGTCGCGGATGCACGCCAAGCGTGTTCATCCGCCGCCCGAAGGGCGTGATGCGGCCTGCGTCGTCCAGGCCGCCCAGCTGGCGCAGCAGCGCCTGAGCCTGGCCGTAGGCGGCGTCAGGCGGGGTGTCCAGCCATTGCAGCTCTGCTGGGGACTGGACACCCCAGACGGCAAGCTCCAGCGCCAGCGGCGCAAGATCCGCGGAGGTGATCTCCGGGCGAGCTGCCTCAGGCAGTCCCCCGTGAACCTCTTCGCTCCATAGCCGGTAACACACCCCCGGGGCAATTCGCCCTGCACGACCCCGCCGTTGATCGGCTGACGCCTTGGACACCGGCAGGGTGACAAGTCGGCTCATGCCTGTACGCGGCGAGAATGCCGATGCACGGCTTAGCCCTGCATCCACCACAATCTTAACTCCAGCGAGTGTGAGACTGGATTCCGCAATGGAGGTGGACAACACCACTTTGCGCGAGCCCTCAGCCGCAGGGCGTATGGCCTCATCCTGTTGTTCCACCGGCATACTGCCGTACAGAGAATGAACTTTCACATGTCCAGGAAGAGATCCATTTGATAACTCCCGCTCTGTACGGTGTATCTCTCTAGCCCCTGGAAGGAAAACAAGCACGTCCCCCTCCTGTTCGGCTAATGCCCTGTTCACCGTCTGAGCCGTGAATTGTTCCAGTGGCATGGCTGTTGGTTTCGGTACATATCGTGTTTCCACCGGAAACGTACAGCCCGGACAATGAATTGATCTTGTGCCTTCACCAAGCAATGCACAGACCGGAACAGGATCAAGGGTTGCCGACATGATCAACAGTTTCAGATCCGGACGTAACATCGCTCGCGATTCCAAGGCCAGAGCCAGACCCAAATCCCCGTGTAGATGCCGCTCATGGAATTCATCAAATATAATCATTGCCGTGTCCTCAAGACCCTGATCCTGCTGCAACATCCGGGTCAATACGCCTTCCGTCACTACTTCAATACGTGTTGCCTGACTCACCCGGGTATCCATGCGTACACGATATCCTACCGTCTGACCCACCTTTTCCCCTAGTGTAGCCGCCAGTCTCGATGCAGCTGAACACGCGGCCAGCCTTCGAGGTTCCAGCATAATGATTTTCCGTCCCGCGACCCACGGCTCCTCCAGCAAAGCCAGCGGTACAACCGTCGTTTTTCCCGCTCCTGGCTCTGCAATTAACACACCTGTATCTTGATTCCGAAATAACTGTCTTAATTCAGGAATAACCTCTTGTATCGGTAACTCTATATGCATATAATCGCTCCTAATGAATGTACCCTACTGCTCTTCAGTATCTCTATTCGAATGTTAGCATTATAACAAAAAAAGCCGTTCCAGAGGAACGACTATCGCAGACATATCCTAAGACACGACTTAAGTAAAATGGAATTTATCCAGAATGCTCACTTAGCTGAGCAATGATTCGGCACCATCAATGACGATCTCTGCTCCGGTAATATGTCTGGATTCAGACGAAGCGAGGAAGCTTACCAGATCCGCAACATGTTCCGGCTGACCAGGTCCATCTGCAAGTGGCTGCTGGCCTTCCGGGAACTCCATTGGAATAATGATCTGTTGCAGATCATCCGTTTTGACCGTACTTTGATCGATATTGGTCGCAATTGCTCCCGGACAGATCACGTTAACACGTATCTTGAACTTCGCGAGCTCAAGCGCCGCCATCTTCGCAAAAGCAACCTGCCCTGCCTTGGATGTGCTGTACGCCGACATACCAAAGCTTGAGAAGCGTTGATTGCCGTTAATCGAACTTGTAATGATAATGCTGCCGCCACCCCGTTTTTTCAAGTGAGGCAATGCATATTTAACGGTGAAAAATGTGCCATCCAGGTTGGTTGTAATAATCTGCTGCCAATCTTCAACCTGAATCTCTTCAATGGGTGCCGATACCCCATTAATGCCCGCATTGGCAAAAACAATATCCAAACCGCCGAATAACTCAACGGTTTCCAGTACAGCCTTTTCCACACGTGCCGGGTCGGCAATGTCTACATCAAATGCTCTTGCCGCACCAGGGTGCAGCGCATTAATCTCTGCTTCCGTTTCCGAGATCCGATCATTCACCAGATCAAACAATGCAACATGTGCACCCTCTTTAGCCAGCTTGACTGCAGTGGCCTTCCCAATCCCGGAGCCTGCTCCGGTAATAATTGCAACCTTCCCTTGAAACCGTGACTTGCCGTTATGTTGTGTCATTATCCATTCCACTCCTTTGATTTAGCAATTATGTAAGAATGTACGTTCAAGCTCAAAATCAATTCTTCACAAGATTACCCAAAAAGAGTGTCTTTTAAATCAACACCAGCAAGTTTTTTCACCGTTGATCTACACCAACGTCACAGCAACTTCAGGATCAGTCCACAACTTTATAACCGGCACTCACCATTCCAGCTCAATGAAAGCGGCATCATCTTCAAGTCCGCCCGTATGTGTAGCATCCAGCAGTACCTGAATGTGTTCATCCGGGACATAGGCTTGAATGGCATCCAGGTCGTTCAGTCCATCCGTATATAACTGGAGCCGCAGCGAATCGCCTGCTGAACCTTTTGTCTCATAGATGTGCGGCTTGCCACCCACGGGACCATCAAGTGTAGACCAACGCTCATTCGTTTTGCAATGTGCCTGGAACATGTCAGACTGTTCCTGATTATTGCGCCAAAGGCGAATACGTGAATCTCCTTGCCACGCTAACCACACACGGCTTTTGCGTCCTCCTCCCGTGAGCTCAATCCGCCCACAGACATACATGGCCTGGCTCCCACGGCTTCGTTTTTCCATTAATACTTCACGCAGTAACAGAGGGGAACTTTCCAGTGGTTGTAATTTCTCCAGTTGCTCGGATGCAGGAAGGGTCAGATCATGAAGAAGACGTTCCACGGCCTCAACCGTCGGATGCTGCGTCGTTTCCAGCCAATCCAGCAAAGCATTTCCCAGAAACCGTGCTGCAAAGTCGCCCAGATAACTCATGCCTACTCCATCACATAATACAAAATTGCAGACATTCCCATTCATGCGGACCGCAGCAAAATCCTGTCCGGAATCACCCTGATTAACCGTCTCTGCGGCTCTGCCGTAACCATATCTGCACTTGAATGCACCTTGATAACGAGTTAATGGCTGTTCTCCGGTCTGCACACTCACATACCGAAAGTTGCCATGCCGTTGCTCGACATGGCCCCCCTTATCACCAGCAGACAATGTTGCCAATCGTATCGCTCTCATGATTCCCCTCCTATCTAACAGGCGTAGCAGCGGACATCTGGAACCCGATCGATACCAATTCTGCACAGGTACCTGGCAGCATCATGAGTGCACCGGGAGCAAGCAAATAATCAGCTTCAACAAGCATTTCCCGATAACTTTCGGGCAGGACGGATGACATATTCCGCAGCTTCTCTCCATGCTCATCCTGTAGATTCGTTTCCGAAGAGATTCCCTTCCATCTTCGAGGTTCAGCAATTGGCCCATCCAGCAGATGATCCGATATAAAAATATTCTCGACCAACACATTGCCGTCCGGCACACTCATGCCCATGATTCTCTTGGCAATCGGTTCGGGATCTTCACCTGTAGCCACCCCATCGGTCATGTGGCATACAAGTGGCGCAGGACAGTCCTGCATATTCGGAATCTCGGCCTGTAGAATCTTTTCCGCCTGCAGGAAAGCCTTCGCAGAATCTGAAAACCGTCTCGGTGTCAGGTCAGGCAAAGAACCAACTGCAGCAATTTCGTCAATCCCTTTGATTCCGTTCAACAAGTCATATACATCATCACTGTAAGCCAATATGGCTATACGATAGCGCGGTGTCAGACGATTTCCCTTAGTAGACCGAAATACCATTTGCCGGATCGCGAGAGATAAGGCATCATAGACGACGTCAATCCGTCGACGATTTTCCAGAACCATGTTCATGGAGGCGCTAATATCAATTAAATATATAATAAGTGCAGGTGTACGCTGTGATGCTTGAATCGTGTAGTTCATCTAGGATGAGTCACCTCCATCATTCACGTGTTATTTTATAAGAAGTTGTTCAAAAAGTCCTCTTTTGATTACGATGGATGCCTGTAGGCATCATCAGCATCGAATATGAAATTCAGCGAATAAGCTTATGCTTACGAAGTATGTTTCTTTCGGAAACATTTTAGTTGCTCACGTAGTTCTTCCTACGCTCCGCTACTCCATTTCTAGCTTCATCCCATCTTCTCGGTACTGAAAACCGCCCTTTTTGAACACGTATTATAAGTTAGGCAACGTGTAGCTGTTGTTGCTCAGGAATTTGTTAATGGCACTCATTCGAGCAGCCACTTTGCCGACACCTTTGAAATAGGAAGCATCGGTATTGTAGAGATTTTTGAAATCACGGGCATATGCTTCCGCATTTTCAATTTTTCTGCCTTTTTGCGCGTTATACGTCTTATTGTAATGAGCAATCAGCGTGACCACATTCTGGGCACGTTTTTTCTTCAGAGCTGCTTTTTGAGCAATTTCCTGTTGACGTTTAACTTCAGCTGCCGCTTTACGCTCCGCTTCCTGTTTTGCAAGCTTCGCATCATTCTCTTTTTTCCAGACCAGATAAGCTTCGTATTTCGCCTGTTTATCGTACTTCTCCTGCTGCGCTCTCTTAGCGGCTTCTTTCTTCTGCTGTTCCTGCTTCACCAGAAAGGCCTCATATTTCGCCTGTTTGTCGTACTTGGCCTGTAACGCCTTACGTTCTTCTTCCTTTTTCTTTGCTTCAGCTTCCTTCTGCTTGGCTTCAGCGAGCTTTTTCTTTTCCTCTGCGTCCAGTTTTGCAGCATCTGCGGCCTTTTGCTTCTCTTGTTCTTCCTGTTGTTTGAGCGCAGCTGCCTTTGCTGCTTCAGCCTCTTCCGCAGCTTTGATATCTGCCAGTCGTGTGGCTTCCTGCTGTTCTTTCTGCTTCACCTCTGCCTGATCGGCGAGTATTTTGACCGTTGGCACGCCACCTGCCAGCAATACAATAAGCACAGCAGAGGATATCATGAACTTTTTGGATCTGTAGAATGGCACAGGTACAGGTTTGTCTGTGTCTTCTTTTGGATTAAGCTTGGCATCCAGTTCCTTGATTGCAGCCTCCACTTCCATCTGCATCGCGCTGTTATGAGGAATAAAATGATAAAGCGAGCGGTACACTTCCAGTGCTGCAGCCGGTTTATCTTCATCCTCCAGGGCTCTTGCTTGCAGGAACAGACGGTTCACAACCGCTTCCTGATCGGGAGAGTGCGGCGTTTGAGGACGGTTCCCGTCTTGCGTATTCACCGGTTCAATTACTGGTTCTGAGCTCTTTTTCAGATTCACATCAGCTTCGGACGGATTGGCAGCTTCTTCTTCCGATGTCGCAGCAGCAGCCGCATTGGCCTGATTCACGTCTACCGCAGCCAATGCAACATACCACTCACCAAACGTCGGGCAGCTGCTCAGATCGTGACTTTCCCAAGCTCGAATGAACAGATCGGACAGTTTGGAACCCCAACGCTTCTCAAGGGACTCCCGCATCGCATAATAGCGTTCACTCACCGTTTGCATTTCATGCTGGTCAAAATAACTTTCGCCCCACGCTTTCTCTACAATCACAGGGTCCGACCAGCTTAACATTTCAGCAATGATAACAGCTCCGGCAAATCGGTCAGCATATGAACTCCACAAACCGCTGTGCACTGTTCGATGGGCTGCATAACCGGGTGACCCGGCAAGCAGGGCATCCGGACGATCCATCTTGGAACCGTACATCTGCTCGACATCCACAAGTTCTACCGCAGACGCCTTCCCCAGGTTCTCCACTTCGGAAAAAAACGGAATCATTACATTGGGAGCGGACATATCACAATGAGCCAGTCCACGTTGTTCCATAGCCGAACCCGTTCCAGCAAGCGCTCTAGCCAGCTTCAGGCTCTCCTCAGCCGTCAACTGTCTCTGATCACTGATCACATCGAACCAGGTCTGACCTTGCACCCATGGCATCAACACCGCATATAACAGATCGGGATGTTTTCCAATGAGCGCTCCGTTTCTTTCCGGAGTGAGCACATCACGCTTGCATACCTGCAAACCTGGCAGTTCACTATAAGACTCCATATGTTCAGACTGATATACCATAGCCGGAATACGGAATTTAGGAAAAAAGACTTTTAGTGCTTTGGACCCATGAATGGAACCATTACGGGGTATCAACTGATAAACAATCCCCTGCCTTCCGGCTTGGGCATAAGCCAGACCCGGCGCAGCCGGATGTTGCCCAATCGTATAGGCAATGTCGTTAATCACCACTTCATCCCCGGGATTTGGTTGAAAAGACATGCTTATCCCTCTCTCTGTCCTAGTGTCATAGTTGCAACAAAAACCGGGTGTTGTGAAAACGCCCGGTTTTTGCTGTAGTTGTACATCTTCAGCTTGCTATCCACCTATAATTCAGGACGAATTCAGACTTCACATCGGCCTGATCTATGTAAAGCAGATTAACGAGCTTGGTCAGCTGTACGGAATTTGTTAGCAATAGCTGTAAGTTCAGCGCTGATACTGTTCAGCGTTTGAACGAATGATTGCATTTGTTTGCTAGCTTCCTGGAACTCCTGGAAGAAGCGTTGCTTTGTCATACCTTCCCATTGTCCTTCCATGCTTGTGATGGATTGAGTCAATGTAGATACGATTTGCTGACTTTGCTCACCGCTTTGTTTAAATTGGTTGGAAACCTGATCAAGCTGCTCTGGGGTAACTAAAATACGTCCTGCCATTTGTAAATTCCTCCTTGGTTTGTGCAATTAAATTTTTAGCTTGTTCAAATTGTACTATACCAGGATCGATCGGACAAAAGCCGAAGGACCTAATCCTATTTACCCCATTTTCAGCATTTGAAACTTCTCCTAACAGCCTATTTACAAAAAAAAAATTCACTTTCTGCTGTTACTTTCATTTACTTTGCTCAGGAAACCACAGGCTCGGTCCCTCTTCTCCCCCGAAAGGAAGGATCTGTGAATCTCCATGCTACAGGCTCAGGCTGCATAGCCTGCACCAGTGTAGCCGGGGAGCCATCAGGCGGAGCGGCATCCTGTACACGATATACGGCCGCCATTGCGGAAAGGGGATCGGATACTACAGCTACAGTTGCAGAATGTGCAGGCATGATTTCTCCTGTACGATTGTTCTGAAGAACATTCAGCATATTGACCGCATTACCATAGGCTGTGTTCACATGACTCAGCACGGAACGATACTCCATGTCTGCCTGCTGGAATAACAACGCTTTGCGTCCCAGCTGTACGCTTAAGTCCATTAATCGACGCAGCGCATCCTCGCCCAGTCGTTTACTGTGATTCCATTCATTCATCACCGCTGCGCGGGATTCAACCTCCCACTCCAGCGAATGAATCGCCTGATCCAACACTGTCATCTTTTGCTGTATTTGCTCCGCTGCATACTGAATCTGCTTGCTCAGTGCCCGAAGCACATCCGGTTCCACACGAATGCGCATTTACCATCACCTTTCCTCTTCCCCTGCAGGCTGTTTAAGCCAGTCCAGCAGCATCTCGTGAAACTGTTCTCTAGTCGTCAGTGCTGCAACAAGCCAATCATCTGAAGCCGCAGTGCTCATCCGGAACAACCAGTTGGAGACCGCACTTGCAGCAAATGCTGCCGACTGTGATTTCCACCCATCTTCATTCCATACAAGCAACCTAAGCTCCCCGTCTGACTCCTTACCCACCAGACAGCGTGCCAGTGCAAGTGAGCCCTCAGGATCACTTGTCTCCTGCTCGAGCTCCTTTGCTACGGTCTGTATCCCGCTGTTTTCGAGCTCATTCATGACATCATAAAATTTTTTCTTGGAGCACATTAGGGCCGGTTTCTCCGCAGGAGAATGGCCGCTCCATTTCATCCGCTCTATCAGAACATCAATGGCTTCACGAACACTTCCCAGATCGCTGAGCCGGAACGAGTCCGGTACGTCGTCAACACGGGAAACTTCAACGACCCGCTCATCCGTGCAATGGATATAACTCTCATACGACTTTCCGTTGATCGTGTAGCGAATCCAACAAGCTCTGTCGGACAATCCGGCAATGGCTACCCTGGAGAAAACGGTCGGTGTCATGATCAGCTCATCGGTATCCTGATCCCGAATCAGATATCCTTTGTCCAGCAGGGAGGTTTTGACACGCTCCCACTCCATCGCGATATCCTCCGCCATATAGCCGCGAAACGGATCTTCCACACCAAGCAGTCGGTCTGAACCGAGAATACCAGCCAGGAAAAAAAGTTCCTTTGTTTGCAACGTGACTACCTTTTGCTTAGAATCATGAACCGTCAACATTATGAGCCACCTCCCCTCAAACTACAACATGCCATCGGTCACGAATTTCAGAAATCCAATCGGTCATTTTCCAGCTGTCATCACATGGAACTGCACCTTTAACCCTGGAATATTTACGTTTTACATAATAACCTTGACCCGGAGGCAGTACCTTCAGCCCACCTGTACTACCTCCAGATTCGGAATAAGGTATACGGAAGAACGAGAGATCGTTAGGGTCTAAAGTCCCGAACAGCATTCCGCTCTGGGAAGCCTTCACATCCGTTACCCAGTCAGAACCAAAGGTTGGGAAGTCTGCCGGAACCCCGGACAGAATCACGTGTACACCGCGATCCCTTCCTTGACGAACAATCGCTCCCAATTGATCTTTTACATTAAAATCGTTTAGCTGCTTGGACAAGGTGTCCGCATCGTCGATAACGAGCACAAGTTCCGGTCCACCGGAAATCTCGCCTCTTTTCAGAACTTCATCGTACAACTGTTGAATCACAGGTGCAAGCTGTTCTTCTCGCGATACATGTCCACGGACATGGGGCAAACTGCTGATTTCCCCCAGCCCACCTGAGCCATAACGCATATCTACTGTGTATATTTGCACATCTTCCGGAGAAGCATGATAAGCCAGTGATAACATCCATGTCAATAAAAATGTCGTTTTGCCGCCTTCCATCGGACTCGTTACCATGAAATGCGGACCTTCACGCAGATTAAGCTCGAATGGTTCCAGATCATCCGTAAGCAGTCCCACAGGAACAGTTACAGACGATGTATCCCAAGCCTGACCATAAGATCCTGTCTGAATGAGCAGATCTTTCAGTTTGATCTCTTCCGGAAGTGGAGCAATCTGCGGCGCTTCTTCGCCTGTCCAGCCTTGGCGAATCTCAGCAATCGTACGGCGCAGTGCAGATGAACGCTTGCCCTCATCTGCCCCGGAAGAAGGTAATGCCGCCTGGAACATTAACGGAGGCACTTGCCCTTTGACCAGACCTCTTCCTGGCGGAAGTTGACTTGGCGCCTTGGAAGGTCTTCCCACGGCATAATAATAATCGCTTGGATCGGATAACTCAAATGAAACCGCATTGGGAATATTGCTTCTGAATTTTTCAAATACATCTGTTACCCGATTCGCAGTAAGCACAAAGGTGATACCCAGACTTCCGCCTTCACGCAGGATCGTCTCCAGAAGTTCATTTTCTTCCGGATAGGCATTGCGGAATGAAAGATAACCATCAATAACGACCACAACCTGCGGGACTGCGGCGTGAGCTGAACGGCGGTACGCCGAAATCGTTTTAACACCCGCCTCCGAGATGATATCTTTACGTTGTGCTGACAGCTTGAGAATATAGCGGAATAATCGCTTGATCCGGTCTTCCTCTTCAGCCATCATCACGCCACCGATCTGAGGTAGTGCTGCAAAATCCTTCATCATACGGCCCATGTCGATAATGTAACCATGCCAAGGCTCCGTTCTATGGGAACGTGCCAGGGACATAAGCAAGGTCTGAACAAATGTTGTTTTGCCCAGTCCTGGCATGCCGTACACGACCAGATGTCCTTGATCCACAGGCAATGCGAGCGGCTGCTGGCGTTGATTCGGGAGATCATCCAGCAAACCCACCAGTGGTTTCAAACCACTCGCTCCGCCATCAAGCAGCAAATCCCGATTCTCTTCTTCCTGCCAGTCCTGAAGACCTTCCCATTCCAGTGTCTCTGGTAAAGGTGGCAACCATGGTCCTGGCAAACGACGGATACCCGCATCCGCTGCAGACTGTGCAACATAATCAATAAATACCTGAAGCTGTTTCGGAACATCTTCCCCTTTGAGAACGGCTCTGCGCTCACCAGTTAACAGAGGCTCCCGCTTACCGTTCAGGCGCACTTCCATAACAGGCAATACCGTCGTTGAATCCTCCTGCTGGTTATATGGTGCACCACTCCAGGCAAATTGCATTTCTTCAAACACTTCATCACTACCAACCTGGAAATATCCACGACCAGGCTTTGTAATCCAGGCAGCATTTGGAATCTTGATCATGTCCCTGCTATCTCCCTCACTCTGTACGCGAAGGCAGATCCGGAAGCGCGAATTACTCCATATTTTATCGTCCACAACACCAGCAGGCTTTTGGGTTGCCAGAATTAGATGAACCCCTAGTGTCCGGCCAATGGCCGCGATACTGATCAATTCATCCATGAACTCCGGCTGATCCCGTTTCAATTGAGCAAACTCGTCAATGATAATAACCAGATGTGGCAGTGGCTGTTCATGTCTGGAACGCAGAATTTTATAATATTCATCAATATGCTGGAGATTTCCCGCATCATTTAATATCTTTTGCCTTCTGACCAGTTCGGCACGAAGTGAGATATTCGCCCGCTCGATCAGATTCCCATCCAGATTGGTGATCGTCCCTACCACATGAGGCAGATCGACAAATGTGTTGGACATACCGCCACCTTTATAGTCAATCAACATAAACGCCAGATCATGTGGATGGAATTCAGCAGCCAGTGAAGCTACGATGGACTGGATGACTTCACTTTTACCTGAACCAGTTGTACCTGCAATCAGACCATGGGGACCATGACCCTGACGTTCGATTTTATCATGCAGGTTAAGAGCAATTTTTTTGCCACCAGCTCTTACGCCCATAGGAACGGGAAGTGTGTCAGGATATCTTGTCTGTCCCCACCTGGACACCACATCCAGTTCCTCCACACGTGATGTGCTCAGCATATCGAATAACGGGAGCAGTTGCGGGATATCCGACGCAGATGAACGCTTCAAACGAATCGGTGACATATATCGGGAAAGTGCCTCTGCCATCTCCTTCGAGATTACATCAGGCTTGTACGTTTGCTGAATAACATCCGCATCTTCCGTTTTTTTGATATACACCCCTTTGCCTTTGGAGGCATCCATAATCAACTGACAATGCATCGGTAGAGACTCCTTGCGATTAGCCAGTATGATGGTGCATACATCAATGTCTTGAGCCGACTCCAGCAGCAGCGGAAGTAACGGTTCTTCTTCAATCAATTGTGTATCGGAGAGAATCACAACGTAACATGGCGTTTGTATGCTTTTCTTGTAGCGGTCTTCCTTATTGTTACGGCGCCGGTTCAACACGGAAAACAAGCTGTCCGCTAATTGATGCGCACCGCTGTGCCTGTCGGCCATATAGCGTTGTCCTTGGTCTTCATCCCAGATATGGGGCATCCAGCGAAGCCAGTCCCATTCCTTGCTGTCCTTCTCTTCATAAAAAGCAGCAAGCTTCAGTTCATCCGGGGAATGGCGTACCGTCAGTTGTGAGATGATGACTCGCAGGGAAGCAAGCACTTCCTCCCGATCACCGACAAGTCCCATAACCTTCGATTGGAACAAAGGCAATGTAATGGAAGCATCCGGTACCGTCTGGAATTCAGCCGCAAGTTCATGGGCCGCTTCAATCAGCTCATCCTTCTCATAACCATCAATCCGCGGAACCTGAAGTTTGATGCGGAATGGAATCTCTCCCGTACCAATGCGCACCTGAAGGAAATCATCATCCTCTGGTGAACGCTCCCACAAGGAACTGTTCCGGTTCTTCACCACTTGAAGACACACACCCGGATCACCATGAATTTCGTACAGGCTCTTCACTTGCTCCGCCTGAGCTTCTTTCAGTTCTTCCCGGTGTTTGTCCAGTTGGGCAAGATACATTATTTTTCGTTCTTCCAATTTTTTGCGATATGATTTCTTGTTGCTCAGATACACGAAGAATGGAATGGTGTAAGAAGTAAGCATCATCATGACCGTCATCATCTGAAACATCATATAATTACTGTTATTCATTTTGCCGGTCATATTGATATATACGTAGAAACCAATGCTGACCATGGTCATCATGATCGGCACAATAATGGATATCATGGAAAACGTGGGTTTGCTCGGTTCTGTTGGAGGCCTGAGTATTTCGAGTCTCTCTTCCTTGAGAACCGGTGTCATTCTTGGAGAACGCTGATATAACACATTCACGAAGAGAAGACCTCCTTTAGTTAGTTCAATAATGAATGTATACGTTCAAAAGCCCTATTTGTTGCTGTCCTGCTGAAACAATGAACGTCTTCCATATACAGGCGCTTCTTCTGAAGTCGTTGAAAATGCCCGCTGGACACGTACGCAACTGCCTTGCCGCAACCCGGTTTCCATTAACTGCTGCGCGTTCTGTGGAGAGAACCACAGACCTTCCGGAAACTTGGCTTCAAGGATGTACTGAATGCCGTCGCCCGGTGCCTGTCCAAAAATGCGAACGCCGAGTAATGTCTTCAAATGTTCGATGGTACATTCGTCCGGAACATCGATGTCGAACCATTCTCCTTCCTCGCGGCCGGAATACACGGTTAGAATCATCCGAATCCCTCCCATGGTCTCATATGTAAATTGTCCTAATGTCAGATTAAATCAAAAAAAAGAGAATGAATCGTTATATCAACCCTATTTTCTTACATAAACACCCTGTTTGCAATGTACCACCTGTAATTTTGTTACATATGACCCACGTATATATTAAAATATCGTACGTTCGACTCAGAACTTTCGTGGCAGTTATGCAATTAAATATTGCGAGGATACGAAAATTATCGTTTTTTGTTCCATTTAAATGGTAATTAAGTTACGTATTTCAGGACTTTTATTCCTTCGCTCACAATTGAATTGTGAACACTTTTCAAACATTACCCACCTTTATGTTTTCATAAGCTGATTTTAAGGTAATTTTAAGCATTGGAATTTAATATTAGCTGTATGAAATAACAACCGTGAGGTGATTTCAAGTGAGAACCCTAATAACCTTTCAAAACAAATCAATCCCTGTATATTTTAATCAAGAAAACAAACAACCTATGCAGAAGACATTAAGATTGCTTAGCAGTGCTCTTGAGCATAAAATTAGCAACGGTAAACGCGCCATTCAAAAATGTCTGCATTCTTTAATTAGTATTGAGATTGTTAATGGAGAAGCCATTCTCCACAGTCGAAGTGAAAACGACTCCCTTGCTTTATCCTTATATTAAAAGGAGTCAAACAAGACACAGTCAGTACAAGACATGAAAAAGGAAGCTGTCGTTATTAAACTGTACCCTATGTAAAGGACATTTCTAAAAAAAACTATATGGCTTCAAGAAGATGATCTCTGTATTGTACAGGGGTCATCCTTTTTAGGTTCCACTGGTATCTATAGTGATTATAGTAGGTCATATAGGCTTTAACTTCACGTTTGACTTCGTCTAACGTGGCATAGCTCTTTAAGGAAGTTTCATCCTTAAAATGACCAAAAAACGACTCCTGCGGTGCGTTATCCCAACAATTTCCTCGTCTTGACATGGATTGTCCAAGCCCCATCCGTTTCACTTTCTTCTGAAAATCCGGATGAGTGTAATGCGTACCTTGATCGGAATGAATGAAGGCATTACGACTCTTCTTGAATTTGCGATTTTTCTGTAAGTGAAGCAACGTGTTTGTCGCCAGATCCATCGTC